>JAMLGR010000009.1 GCA_023957775.1 Fimbriimonadaceae bacterium
GCGCGGGGGGACGTCGGTAGACGGCCATCCCTGTCATCACCCAGTCATCCCGAGCAACGTCGAGGGATCTGGAGGTCGAAGCCTAGCGTGACCAGGTCGCTGCTGCGACCCGACGAGCTGGGACAACCAGATCCCTCGACCGTGCTCGGGATGACCGGAAGCGCGAAGGCACTCCCCCCTTGCGCCCTTTGCGTTCTTTGCGTGCAACCCCTCCGCGCCTCTGCGCCTCTGCGTGAGACTCCCCCCTTGCGCCCTTTGCGTTCTTTGCGTGCAACGTCCCCACGCGCCTCTGCGACCTCAATGCAGGACTTGGCGCGCACGGCCTTGAAATAGAGCTTGGGAACCGGGGGGACCCAGAGGTGAACAACATGCGAGTTCGTTGGACCTGCGCCTTGGTGTTTGCGGTATGCGCGGCCGTCCACGCGCAAACCGGCGGCTTCATGCTCGTGGCGAGCAATCCCGCCGCCGGCGCGACGAACGTGCCGGTTGGAACAACGATTCAGCTCACGTTCAATGGGAGACCGGATCCTGCTTCCATGATGGTCGTCCGGGGCGCGCGTCAAAACGTGCTGGGCAGCCAGACCATCGACAGCGTCGCCCACACGATCACGCTCACCCCCTTCGTTCCCCTCGACCCAGGCTCGACCTACACCGTGGACTTCTCCAACGTCCGCGACGTCGACGGGTCCCCGGCGGCCCCGCCGACGACGTTCCAGTTCAGCACCGAAGGCAGCGCGCGCATCGTCGTAACCTCGCTCCCCACCACCGCGCAGGCCGGCGCGGGCGAGCGGGTGCCCTTGACCTACCTCGTGCGTAACCTCAGTCCGATCGGCGCGACGCTCAGCGCTTCGCGCACCCTCTACCTGCTGCCCGACGGCACGCAGCTGCTGAGCCTCAACGGGACCCTCCACGAGTCCCTGGGACGCAACGCAAGCCTCACCCTTTCCGACGAGGCCGTCATCGAACCCGCGATGGTCGCGGCCGCCCGCGCATCGTCGTTCGACCGCATCTTGGTGGTCCGCGTGCTCCAAGGCCTCGACGCCAACGGAAACGCGCTGCGCAGCCTGACCGACACGCCGGTCTACAACAACTATCCGGGTGACCGGACCGTGTTCGCGCAAGGCCTGGTCGCGGTCACCCAGGTGCGCCTGATCAGCTCGATCACCGGCGCGGTCGTCGTCCGCGAACTCACCGTCTCCTCTCCGACCGAGGGGCTCGCAGTCCAACAAGGCGGACAAGTGAGGGGTCGCGCCCTCATCACCGCATCGGGCAACGGCATCGTCATCGGCCGCTGGCTGCTCGACGGGACGCCCTTCGAGAGCTTCCAGGCATCGGTGCACGCGGGCAGCCCCACAGTCGTGGGCACCGTTCGTCCGATCCCTACGGTCGATGTGGGCGAACGGCGCCTGCAACTCGAAATCCTCTCCCCGAACCCGATGCGGTCCCGGGAGTCGCACTTCACCGTCTCGCCGCTCCTCCAGTCCGGACGGCCGCGCTTAGTCGCGCCCGCGTTTGGAGCGGTGCTCGGCAAAGGCGCGCCCGTGGTGCTGCGCTGGCAAGTCGTCCCCGGCGCTTCCGGGTACGAGATCGGCATCGCGCCCACGCTCGCCGAGCTCGGCCTCGACGCGAAGGGCAAGCCGGCCTCAGGCGGATTCGATGCCTCCACCCTCGCCTTCCACCAGAGGGTCCTGGGAGCCTCCCAAACCGCAGCTTCCCTCTCGGCCGATGCGATCGCCAAGCTCCGCGGCGCGGGGTCCAACACGCTCTTCTGGACCGTCCGTCCCCTGTTCCCTCCCTCCAACGAACCGATGCAGGACCGTGCGGCCTTTCCGGGCAGCATCAAGCTGGAGCCGGGCGCCGAGCCCTTGGCGTTGCTCGCTCCGGGCGCGGGCGGCGTGCTCGACGCCAAGCACCTCGCCTTTGCCTGGGCGCCGCCGTTCGCGGCAACGCGCGTGAAGGAGTACCGGGTGCAGGTCTTTGCCGAAGGCGACGAGGGAACGCCCCTGTTCCAAGCGCTCACCTCCGAGCCGAGGCTCGACCTCGATCCGGTCGGAGGCAACGTCCTCATGCCCGGGCGGCCCCTCAAGTGGCGGGTCCTCGCCTATTCGGAGGACGGACGGCTCCTTGCCATGAGTCCAAGCTCCCGGGTGAGCGTCGTGTCCACCGCTCCGACGCCGATGCTCGCCCCGATGCACACGGCGTTCGGGCAGCCCCTGAAGGGCGTCGCCTTCACACCTGCCGAGGGTGCGCGCCTCGACGCGCCGAGCGCGCTCATGGTCGCCTACCCCGCCAGCGAGGCGGCCAAACGGCGCCTCCTGCTCGACGGCACCGACGTCTCCGCTCTGGCGACGTTTGGGGAGACCGGCGTCCGGCTCCCGCCGAGGGCGCTTTCGGGTGGACTCCACACCTTGCAGCTCCTGGTCGAAACCTCCGATGGCGAGGCGTTGGAGGCGCGCTCTTGGTTCGAGGTCGCTCCCCAAGAGGGTGAGGGAGGCAACACCGAGCAAGTCGCCGACGGCCTGCGCCTGCTGCTGCAGAGCGAACTGCACGACGACGATCCCTTCCATATCGTCGCCACCCTCGAGGGCGCAGGAGCGCTTGGAACGGCGGAAGGCAGCATGAGCGTGACCGCGACGCGTCCGCTCGAAGGGGGGACGTTCGAGGTGCGCACGCTGCTCGGCAACCTTGGCGACCGCAACGGCCGCTACGACTTGGCCGCGGGAGACGTCGGGCTCGTCGGCAGCGAGTTCACCGTCGACGGCTCGACCACGCGCGCGTTCCAAGCGAACGCCCAGGCCGGCGGGTTGAAGTTCAACTTCACGAAGACCCTGGACGACTCGATCGGGCGCTCGAACTTCGGCAACTCGCCGGACGTGACCATGGGCTCGCTCGAGACCGCCGCGTTCAACGAGGGGACCGGCCTCCGCTTCGTCCAGATGCGCAGCGAACAAGCCAATTCGAGCTACGGCGCCACGGGCTACGGCCAGGCCAGCGGGGTGAAGGCCGACATCTGGAGCGTGATCGGCAGGTACCGCTTGGGCGACTCGTTCTCGCTGCGCGGCGAAATGGCCCACAGCAAGAACTCGTTCCGGACGCTCTCGGGCACGCGCATGCGCAGTTCGGGCGATGCGCAGACACTGGCGCTCGACTATAAGGGACCCCAAGGCTGGAACGCCACCGCGCGTTACCGGCGGACCGAGACCGGCTACCTCGCGCCGTCCGCGGCACTGCTGCAGAACAGCGTGCAGGGATGGGATGTCGAAGCCTCGGGGCCGATCGGGATGACCACGTTCCTCAGCGTCCGTTACGGGCGCGCGGAGAACGTGGCGGGCAGCTCGGTTCCAGACGGCGATACACACACGCTGACCGCGAACCTCGACATGCAGATCCCGGACTTCGTTCCCCTGCAACTGTCCTATCAGCAGACCGAGGCGAAAGGGGACTCCCTGGTGCCGGGATTGCCGGGCGCGGACACGCGAGACTCCACGTGGACTCTCGGCACGTCCCACCGGTTCGGCCCGGTCGACGCGTCGCTCTCGTACTCCGTGGCCCGCTACCGCGACTACCAGGACTTCAACGACCCGCTCAATGATACGCCGAACGACCGCACGACGCGGTTTGTCTCAGTGGGCCTTGGGTACCAGTCCGGGCGCGTCGCGCTGCGGGGCGACTGGAGCGACAACGGGGTCTCGCGCTTCGATCGGGATCCGCTCACGTTCGACCTCATCGACGGGCACGACCGACAGGACAACCTGCGCCTCCAGGCCGACTACGAGCTGTTCCACGGCGTGAGCGCCAGCGCGATCTGGTCGCGGGCGCGCCATAGCGACGTGCTGGGACTCTCGACGGGCGACGTCGACGACGTGGCGTTGCGCCTCAACTGGTCGCCGGGCGGCACGTTGGTGGGGCAGTCGATCGTCACGCTGGAGTTCCGCCGCAGCAAGATCGACTCCGGCGGGATGCACCGCACGGACAACACGGTGACTCTCCTGGTGAACGGCGCCGGCATCTTCGGCGGACGTTAGACACCCTGGGTTCCACGCCCGTCCAGCGGGCGTGGGCCTCATCCCAGAAGTTTGGGCGCCCCGACCGGGGCGCCTCTTAGTAGCTTCAGCCAAAGGCGGCGCCATCGGGCGCGTCGCTCAAGTCAAGCTGGGCGGGGGGAACCCCGGCCTCGGCGGCAAGCGCGTTGTTGAGGGCCACCAGCGCCTCGCGGCTGAAACCGCCGGGAATCTCGCGGGCTTGGCCGCCCTTCTCGACGACCACCAAGTGCTGCGACTCCCGAAAACCCATTTCGCGCACCAGCTCCAGGGCCTCGTCGGGAAGAAGCTCGAGCGTCGTGCCATAGCGCTTGCTCCACGCGGGGTAGGCCTCCTCGCTCGTGTTCACCACGGCGAGCATCTTCACCTTGCCCTCGTAGGGCTTGTAGACGCTCTGCACAAGCGGGATCGCCCGCGAATTTGAGCCACAGTCCTTCTTCGCAAAGTAGAGGAACGCGGGCCCGTCCTTCGCGAGAGACGCCAAGGTCGGCACCGTGCGGCCCTGGGTCTCCGGCGTTGCGGACGCCTCCGTCGACGGGTCCTTTCCGCAACCGGCGACCAGCAGCGCCACCATCGCCGCAATTGCAAGAGTCTTGGTTTGTCGCATCACGGGACTGTACCCACCTCGCGCTCGGCCGCGGGAAGGGGCTATCCGGTGAGGAAGCGGCGGATGGCGAGAAGGGTCGCCTGCCCCACATGGTGCTCGATACCCTCCGCGTCGGCCTCAGCCTCGGCGTCCGGCACGCCCAAACGCTTGAGGAACGCCACGACCACCTCGTGCCGCTCCCGCGACTCCTCCGCGATCTTGCGGCCCGCTTCCGTCGGCACGACGCCGCGGTAAGGGCGCGAGGTCACCAACCCCTCGCGCTCGAGGCGCGCCAACACTTTGGTGGCGGTCGTGTGGCTGACCTCCATGGCGCGGGCAAGGTCCACCGCGCGCGCCTCGCCCTGCTCCTCGCGCAGCTCCTCGACCATCTCGAGGTAATCCTCGGCGGTCTCCTTCGCGTGCGCGGCACGGGCTCGGGCGAAGCCGTTCAAGGTCGTCGTTCGGGCCATCTTCCAATTGTAGACGACTTTCCACCCATGGCTGCATGCCGAAAGGCCTTGGGTTCTGATCCAGCCTTGGCTATAATATGATGTAATGGCTATGGAAGCTGGCACCGTGGCGTCGATCCCGCTGAGCGCGCTCTTGCCGGGCGAGGCGGGAACGATCGTGCGCGTCGGCCTGGTCGGACCCGAGCGGCGCGCGTTGCTCGACCTCGGTTTCGTGCCCGGCACCGTGGTCGAACGCATCTTTCAAAGCCCGCTGGGCGACCCGACCGCGTTTCGCCTGCGGTCGACCGTCGTGGCGCTCCGACGCAGCCAGGCAGAAGCCATCGAGGTTCAGCGATGCAAGAGCTGAAGATCGCCGATCCCGCCCCCGGCGCCTGTGGCGGCTGTACGCGCTGCCCCTCCGGCGCCTTCGAACGCGCCGGGATGGACACCCGTGGCGCCGACGCCGTGATCGCCCTTGCGGGCAACCCGAACACGGGCAAGAGCACGGTCTTCAACGCGCTCACCGGGCTGCGCCAACGCGTGGGCAACTGGCCGGGGAAGACCGTGGTGCGCGCCGAGGGTGCGTTCCAGGCGGGCGGCACGAAGTTCCGACTCGTCGATCTGCCCGGCACGTACTCCCTCCTTTCCAACAGCCCCGACGAGGAGATCGCCCGCGACTTCCTCCTTTTCGGCCAGCCCGATGTGACCGTGGTCGTGGTGGACGCCACGGCGCTCGAACGCAACCTGAACCTCGTGCTCCAAGTGCTTGAGATCACGCCGCGC
This sequence comes from Fimbriimonadaceae bacterium, assembly GCA_023957775.1. Lineage (NCBI taxonomy): Bacteria > Bacillati > Armatimonadota > Fimbriimonadia > Fimbriimonadales > Fimbriimonadaceae > Fimbriimonadaceae bacterium. The sequence goes on from JAMLGR010000009.1 coordinate 5,859, forward strand.
GTGGTGGTGGCCCTGAACCTGATGGACGAGGCCGAGCGCAACGGGCTGAAGATCGATCACCGCTCTCTTGCCCGAGATCTCGGCGTGCCCGTCGTGCCGATGGCCGCGCGCCAAGGCAAGGGCATCACCGAACTCACGAGCACCGTGGTCGGCGTCCTCGACGGCGAGATCGCCTGCGCCCCCCACCGCGTGCTCCGCTACGACGAGGACACCGAGAACGCGATTGCGGAGATCTCCGAGGCTCTGCTGGCCGAGTATCCGAACCTGCCGAACGCCCATTGGGTGGCGCTGCGCCTGCTCGAGGGCGATGCGAGCATCCAAAGGGAGCTCGACGAGGGGACGCTGGGCCGCATCAGTCATCCCGCCGAAGGCATGCCGGAGGCAAGAGACGCTTGAGCCGCCTCGCCGAAGTGGTCGCGCGCAACCGGGCGCAGGGCAAGGACGACCGGCACGACCGCGTGGTCGAAGCCCTGTTCGCCGAAGCCGGCCGCATCGCGGATCGAGCCGTGACCCGCGACGGCCAACGGAGCAAGCAGCACCTCGACCTCCTCCTCGATCGCCTGCTCACGAGCCGCGTTTGGGGGCTCCCGACCATGGGCGTGCTGTTCGCCCTGATCTTCTGGATCACGATCGAAGGCGCGAACGTCCCCTCCGCGATGCTTGGCGAACTGCTGACGCACCGGCTGTACGACACCCTGCACCACGGCGCGGACGCCATCGGCATGTGGCCCTGGCTCAGCGGACTGCTCATCGACGGCGTCTACCTCTCCACAGCTTGGGTCGTCTCCGTGATGCTCCCGCCGATGGCGATCTTCTTCCCCCTGTTCACGCTGTTGGAAGACTTCGGCTACCTGCCCCGCGTCGCGTTCAACCTCGACCGTGCCTTCCGTTGGGCGGGCGGCCACGGCAAGCAGTCGCTCACGATGATGATGGGGTTTGGATGCAACGCCGCGGGCGTCGTGGCCACCCGCATCATCGGCAGCCCCCGCGAACGGCTCGTGGCCATCCTCACGAACAACTTCGCGATCTGCAACGGCCGCTGGCCCACCCTGATCCTCGTGGGAACGATCTTCATCGGAGCGACGGCCCCGCCAGCGATCGCCGGGGTTGTCGCCGCAGGCAGCGTCGTGGCGATCGCACTTCTCGGCGTGGTGGTCACGCTGCTTATGTCGAAGTTCTTGAGCAAGACATTGCTCAAAGGCGAGGCCTCGACGTTTGCGCTGGAGCTCCCGCCCTATCGTCCACCACGTATCCTGCGCACCTTGGCGACGTCGATCATCGACCGGACGCTCATCGTGCTGTGGCGCGCCGTCGTGATGGCCGCCCCGGCGGGCGCCGTGATCTGGCTCATCTCGAACGTCTCGCTCGGCGGGCGCTCGTTGGCCGATTGGATGGTGACCGGCCTCGATCCGCTCGGGTTCGCCCTTGGGCTGAACGGCGTGATCCTCGTCGCCTACATCGTCGCCATCCCCGCCAACGAGATCGTGATCCCCACGATTCTCATGCTCACGCTCAACCTGGCGCGGTCGGGACTGGCGAGCCAGGGAGTGATGCTCGAGTTGGACGAGCAGATGACGTCGCAGGTGCTCAAGCAGGTGGGGGGATGGACGTTGCTCACCGGCGTCAACCTCATGCTCTTCAGCCTGCTCCACAACCCCTGCAGCACCACCCTCCTCACCATCTACCGAGAAACGGGAAGCAAGAAGTGGACGGCGCTCTCGGCTCTGTTGCCGCTTGCGCTCGCGTTCCTCGTGTGTTTCGCGACGGCGTCCCTGGCCCGACTTCTGGGCTGGGCCTAGGGGAGGCTTCGGCCACCCAATGTGAAAGTCGCGCTTAGTTCCTACGCGTCAGGTAGATGTTCCGGAACTCCACGGTCATGTCCATCCCGCCGTGCAGTTGGAGCGCCACTACACCCTCCTTGCGGCCCTGCGGATCGTCGATGTCGGTGATCGTCGCGCCGTTGAGCCTCACCGTGTAGTGGCTGCCGACCGCGCTCACCTCCATCTTCGTCCACTGCCCCGGGGTGAATTTCGCCTTCGCGTGGACCTCGGCGTTTGGCTTGAACACCCAGCCTCGCCCCGCGGTCTCCCAGATGCCACCCACGTCCTCGATGGCGTCGATTTCCGCCTGGAACCCCTTGACCAGGGGTTGTTCCTTGATCCGCTCGGCACGGAAGTAGAAGCCGCTGTTGCCGCCGGAGATCCGGAACTCGAGGTTCGCCTCGAAGTCGCGGACGGGCTTCTCGTAGATCAGCACCCCCTGCTCGTCGGCCTGGGCGCAGTGCCCTTTCAGAACGCCTCCGTCGACGGTCCATTGGCCGCCGCCAACGACCTCCCATCCGTTCAAAGTCTTGCCGTCGAAGATCTTGTCGGCGCTGGCGAAAAAGAGCAAAGCTGCGAGCATGGTCCATTGTGACCCATGGCCCCCACGAGCGCGACCACTGGCGTCACCTCTTCCCCGCCGCTGCCGTCCTATCTCGTGGAGACCCCACGATGAGACTTACACCGGCAATCACCCTCCTTCCCCTTTGCGCCCTAGCGATCACCCAACAGGGAGGCAACCAAGGGCCCCGGATGGACGCGACCACCCAAACCATCGACCGCCTTGTCGGCCAGTATCTCAACGGCGACGAGAACAAGAGCATCCTCACGCCGGGGGAGTACAACGAGTGGCCCCTGAAGCTCAAGGCCGGACAGGTCGTGTTCGCCGAGGCACGCAGCGATGCGTTCGATCCCGCACTCGAGGTGGTGGACGACCAAGGCAAGGTGCTGGCGAGCAACGATGATCGCTACCCCGGGGATCAGCGCCCGCTGCTGATGTGGCGTTGCGGCGGCGACGGCGATTACGCACTCCGCGTCCGAAGCTACAACAACAAGGCCGGCGGGCAGTTCTTCTCGCGCCACACCACCTACGTCTCGCTCGACGTTCCTCCGGACACCGTGGTCGAAGGCGTGGTGGAAGCCACGAAGCCCTTTCTCGTCCGGATTCCCATGCAGGCGGGACAAGTCAAAGATCTCGTGGCGGAGAAACGGGGTCAGGCGAACTACATCAACTTCAACTTCGGACTCGTGATCGTTCCGAACGGCCTGCCCGAACGCTCGCCCAGCTTCGCCGCACCGATCAGTCCCGCCATCCGGGCGCTCATCGCGCCCGCGCCCGGGGACTACTACGTCATGGCCAACCCCTACGGCTACCGGGGCGGAAACGGCCGCGTCCGGATCGGAACGCGCACCATCGTCCCAAACCCGCTGTCCACCAACGGCGCGACCCGGACCGGTAGCGCCCCCACCAACACGCCCGCCTTGTGGGAGGTCTCCGTGAAGGCGGGCGACCTGCTCGAGGCGACGGCGCCCCATCTCCACCTCGACTGCGCGCTCATGGTTGCGGAGGCCCCGGACTTCTCGGGCGTGGATCTCTCCAAACCCGAAACCAACCCCCTGATTCCCCAGTGGAAGGGCCCCTCCCCCGGGGAGGCGTTCGACCTCCTGCCCGCCCGGGCCAGGGACAATCGCCGAGTCGTGTTCCGCGCCCGCCGAGACGCGAAACTGTGGATCGCCACCAACGCGGCGGGTCCCGCGGATCAGTCGTTCTCGCTGACCCTCAAACCCGCGGCCGCCGAGTTCGTCGAAGGCAAACCGAACACGGGATCGCTTCGTATCGGAGACAACGACTACTGGTCCTTTGACGCCCAGGCCGGGGATGTCATGAGCTTGGAAGCCCGCGCCGTCCCCTTCGCGCAACAGATCGTCGTGCGCGACCCCGACCTCGCCGAAATCCGTCGAAGCGTCGCCGCACCGGATCAGACCTCGGACTCGTGGCGCATGACCGTCCAGAAGCCCGGGCGGTATCTGGTGGCGGTCGCTTGCCTGGGCGACGGAGGAGGAGGCGCCTACGCGCTCGATCGCACGGTCTTCCACTCGAAGGAGTTCGGTCGAACCACCGCCGCAAAGGGAACGATCGGCGAGGGAGAGATCCAGGTTTGGAAGTTCACAGCCACTCCCGACGCGCCGCTTCTGGTGCATTGGGCCTCCAGCAGTTGGGAGTACGGGGTGGCCATCTACGACGAGAAGGGCCGACCATCGGACTTTCAACGACAGCAGGTGGACGAACACAACCGCTATGGCATCCTGAAGGTCGACGAGACTCGCACCTATGTGATCGTGCTGACGGGCAAAGGAGCGAAAGCGGAGTATTCGATCGCGCTGGGGCCGATCCCTGGCGGCGGAAAGCAGTAAACCCACAATCGGGAACCATCACCCGATGCCCGCCGTGCTAGACCTCGATCAGGGGAGCGCCCCTCTTGAAGGGACGTTCCTCCTCGAACGCGGGCTCGGGGATGGGCGTGGCTCCGATCTTCCGCAACTTGGCGAAATGCGCGCGAAACGCCTCCATCTCCTCATGCGTCGTCTGCGAGTCCGCCATCACAAAGAGCATCCCAAGGTTCTCGAGATGGTTGATGATCAGGTCGCGAATCCGTGTTTGCCGCACCGCGTCGTGAAGCGCCGCGGCGGCAACGCAACCAGGTACGCGGAACGAACCGGCCTCCGGAGCGGGCTGCGTGGCGATCGCCTCCCGAAGATGCCCCCCGTGCGACGCGTCCTCTTCCAAAAGCGCATCCAACATCCAGCACTCGTCGATGTGCAGGCGCCCGTCGGCCCATGCCAGCGACTCGAACAACTCGCGCAAGGTCTGGGCGATATCGGCCTCGATCGGGCGCCCCGTCGTCCAGTAACCCCCCTTGCGAAGGAGGTCGGCGAGGCCGTTGAGGGCGGCGAGGTTCTGTCGGGGAAGTCCCGCGCGCAACCGGCTCGAAGTCCGCCTCGTACGGGAAGAAGCAAGTGGACACGCATCTCAACGAGCAACAGATCAGGGAGGTCCTCGCCCGAGCCGGCGAGATCCAGATGGAGGCTCACGGGCCCAAGGCGGACGGGACGGAACTGGAGAGCATCGTCGCCGCGGCCGAGGAGGCCGGCCTCTCCCGGCAGGCCGTCCTCCAGGCGTTGCGCGAGCGCGTCCACGGCGGGGCGGAACCCGCCGTTGTGGGCGATTGGGTGTTCGCTGAATCGGCGGACGGGAAGTACTACGTGGCGGAGGTGCTCGAGGTCGCCGAGAGCTCGATCCGCGTGAGGTTCGTCAAGGGCGGCGAGCGGACGGTCGGCCCCCTGGCCACCCAGCCCTGCACGTTTCTGCCCGGGCAACGGATCGTGTGCCAGTGGCCGGACTGGGGCTGGTGGACGAGCACCGTGATCAGCTACGACGAGCGGCAGGGATCCGTCAGCGTGTCCGACGGTTGGGGCTCGATGAAGGAGTTCCCCATTGCGGAAGTCCGACTCGATCCGCCCCGTTCCCCGCGGCTCCGAACGCCCCTTCCAAGGCTGCGGTTCTTCCTCTGGTCGCTGAGCGCAGGCATCGCGCTCGGCGGATTGGGCGGTGCGTTCATCACCTGGCTCTTGCTGCGCTGACTCTTCCAATCGGGTGCTGGAATTCGGGCAGTGTCGCCGCCAACCGCGCCCCGCGGCTACGCAGACGACGCGATCCCGGCGAACAGAGCCGTCGAGAGCACCAACCCCAACGCGTAGCCGGTCTCCTGGAACCCCACGACCTGCGGCCGAACCTCCGCCCGCCACCGAGAAACGCCCCACAGCGCGCGACCCGCAAGCACCGCGAAGGCCGCCAGAAGCGGCCAGCGGGCCCACCCCAAAGCCACCATCGCCGCCGCCAGGGCCGTGGCTCCCGCTGCAAGCACCCAGACGGCAGGCACGGACGGCGAACCACCCCGGACGAGCGCGAGGCGCGATGACACGTAGACGACGGCCAGCAGCGCGTGCAGGGCAAGCACCGCTCCGAGGAGCCACGCCTCCCGCTCCCACACCCCGCCTGCCAGGGCGATCAAGGGAGCGAAAGTCGCGGCGGCGCACGCCCCGGCAACCTCCGGCACGGCGCTTCGGCCCCGACCCATCACGTCGTGGCCGAACTGGATGCACGAGAGGACGCCCAGCACCAGAAGGGGCAACCACAACGGCTTCGAACTCCCAGCAATGGCGAACGCCAGCGCACCGAGTGCGACGCAAAGCAGTCCCACACCGAAGCCAAAGGCCCACCGCGTTCGAGGGAAGCGTTTGCCCTGCACCAGGTCCTTGCCGGCGATCTTGAGCGGCTGGCGGGCAAGGAACATACCCAACGCCCCCAGTGCCACCCACCCTCCGGCGGGCGAGGGCGCCACAAGCAGCCCAAGAAGCAACGGTGCGCCGATCAAGCCCCAGCCCCCATGCTCGGCGGGGAGGAGAATGGGCTTCAGACGAGGCCTTTGCGAAGCGGAGACGGCCAAGGACTCACCTAATCCTTCGGCGTCAACCGGACCGCCCAGGCCGATCCGCCCCGACTGTCGTCCCGAATGCCGGACGGGAACACGAGGCGTCCATCCGCGCCCAATCGGAGCGGACCCTTCCCCACCAGCTCGGCGCGAGACACTCTCGACGCGATCTCCTTGGGCAGAACCACCGATTCCGGGAGGCCTTCCGTGTCGTTCCCTGCCAGCACGAGCGCATAGATCGTTCCGTCCTTCGCCCGGGTGAACACGCACGGACCGTCCTCGTACGGAGCGAGCGGACGCGTGGCATAGATCGCCTCGCCGTTCGACCTCATCCATTCCCCGAGGCCCTTCAATCTCTCGTACACGACGGGATCGAACTCGCCGCTCCCATCGGGACCGATGCCGATCAGGTAGTTCCCGCCCCGCGCCACGATCCGGCACAGGTTGCGCACCAGCGTGCCCACGCTCTTGAAGTCGTCGTTTGGGCGCCACGGCCACGAGGTGCCCATCGGCATGCACGTCTCCCAGGGGTACGGCAGATAGTGGTCGGGAATCGACCCCTCCGGCGTCACGTAGTTCTCGTTCGCTCCGCCCACGGTGCGGTCCACCACCAGCAGGCCGGGCTGGTGCTTGCGCGCCATCGCCGCGAGGCCGTCCATATCGATCGCCGCGTTGGGAGGACGGACGGCCCCGCCGTCCAGCCAAAGCACATCCTGCCTTCCGTAGCCCGTCATCAGCTCCTCCACCTGCCTCCAAGTGAACTCTTTGAACTTCTGCCATTCGTCCGGGTGCTGCGAAGGTTCGTAGTTGGGGCCTTGCCCGCTGCCCGGTCCGAGTTCGGGCAACCAGTAGTGGGGGCTGTGCCAGTCCGCCTTCGAGAAGTAGAGCCCGGAGCTGAGCCCTCGCTTGCGAAATGCTTCCGTCATCCGCTTGACCGTGTCGGCGCGCGGGTCGCTGTGGAACGGCACGAAGGGTGCGGTGATCTTGTACTCCGTCTGCTTCGTGTCCCACATGCAGAAGCCGTCGTGGTGCTTCGTCATCGAGAACACGTACTTCACGCCCGCATCCTCAAAGGCGCGCGCCCACTTGTCGGGATCGAACCGGACCGGGTTGAAGGTGGTGGCAAGCTCCTCGACCACCTTCATGTACGCGCGGTCGTCAAGGTTCGCGTAGGGTGCGGGACGGTTGTTCCAAGGGTGGCGCGTGGTGACCAGGCTCCACGACTCGACGATCCCCCACTGGCTGTAGGTCCCCCAGTGGAGGAGAATGCCCAGCTTTCGGTCCTGCCACTCCTCCAGCTTCTTCAGGACGAGGGGATCGCTGGGGCGCGTCCACTCCTGGCTCGCCTCCAGGGCGCCGAACTCTCCGGCCTCGACCGGCGGCACGTCGCGCGCCACCGGGGGCTCGTTTGGCGGAAAGGGGAGGCTGAAAAGGAGTGAGATCACGGTGTCCGCATTGTAGCTTGGGCGCTTCGCCACCTGCCCCAAGCCAAACCTCCCCGTCGGATCGAGTCCGACGAGGAGGTGCAAGCTCAGTACGCGGGGCCTTCGCCAGGCGGAATCTCCTGCTTGGCGTTGACCTTGTTCTCGATGTCCTTCTGCTGCTTCGCCGTCTCTTCCGAGACGCCGCCGCCGGAACATCCGACGGCGACCCAAACGAGCAGCGCCAAAAGCAAGAACCTGCGCATTACTGGAGCGACCAAAGCGGCCACGACTGCGTCCAAACCGGCTTCGCGGAAACCGTCCACGCGCCGCTTCCCAGTCCGCACGCGGGGCGGGAACTGACTTGGTACTCGGCGGCGGAGGGCGTCTTCGCCAGGAACTGGCCGATCGAGATGGACTTCGTGTGCCCGTCCGCAAAGCTCAGGTTGATCGCACCCGCGAAGGGCACCTTCGAGTTGTCCAACTGGTTCGAGACGTTGCAGTTGGTGTCGATGGTGTAGAACTTGGTCGCCCAGGCCTCGCGGATCGCGAACGGGTAGGCGGTGCGGTGCGAGGTGCCGCTCGAGCTGTCGAGGAACACCGGCGCGAAGCTGACCGTCGGGTCAACCAGTTCCATGATCAGCCAGCCCTCGGCCGGGTAGGGAATGGCCGTGCTGGTTCCACCGAGGAAGGGATCCCGCCACGCCCCGTTGCCCGAGTAGTTGGGCCAGGTGTTCAGGGCGCCCGTCAATGCGAGGTTGAGCGCGTACGAGTTCATGATTTCGCCGTTCTTGTCCCAGTTGGCGGCGTTCTTGTCGATCGCCGGGTGGAAGAAGAGCGCGACGTTCTTGGTGTAGGGCAACACCCATGCCTGCCACTTGTAGTGGTTGACGCGGAACGCGTAGGGGTGGGCCGCATCGCTCCCGTTGCACCGGGACGAGGGGTCCGAGCCAGGCGCGAAGGTGTTGAGAGCCGTGTTCAGGGCGCCGTTCAAGATGCAGTCGTCGTTCCGAGGATAGATATCGTCGTAATCCGACGCGTACATGATGACGGCCAGACCGATCTGCTTCTGGTTGGAGATGGAGACGGCCTTCTTCGCCGCGGTCTTGGCTTGAGCGAAAACCGGGAAGAGGATGGCCGCCAGAATCGCGATGATCGCGATCACGACAAGCAATTCGATGAGGGTAAAGGCACGTTTCATTCTTTCGGGATTCTCCTTGGGTTCACAGACTTTTGAAACCAGTATGGCCCAACTATATTACCAAAGTTCAGAGGAGCTGGGCCCTCGAATCGATTTTCGCACGGCCCCACTTCCGACAATTCTACGCCCTCGGGCGCTCTTTTCGAAAGGGGGCGCGTGTTCCGGGGGCCAAACCAGCTCCCGTCTGGTCCGAAGGTCCTTCTCTTGCGCGCGGCACCGCTCCAAGACCGTCCGCGCCTTTTGGGCGTCCAAGCCGGCGGGTACGTACGCGGGCGTCCGTTGAACGCCAGCCAACCGGAAATAGACGCAGCAAGCCGCGAGGTACGAACCGAGCGGGAGCGCGTGGTTTCCATCGGGGGACCAGAGCTCGAACTTTGGCTCCGCGGCAAGGACGGCGTTCCACGCATCGCAGACCGGCAGGAGTTCCGCGCCCGACGCTTGGGCGATGCCGCGGTAGACGCCCAAGGTGAAGGCCGTCTCGTCCACTCCGCGCCTCGGCCACTCCACGTAGAGGAGCGTCCTCGACCCTTTCGTGCGGGCCGCCTTCGCCATCGCGATGGCGCGCGTCTGGGGATAGGAGATCTTCCCCGAAGAGCTGACCATGGCCGCCTGCAAGACCACGACGTCAAACTTTCCGGACCGCACCTCGCGGTCCGTCGCGCTTCCAGGCGCGACGTCTTCAAGGTGCCCGACGAACACGTGGGACTCGGTGACTGCGCGTCCCGAGCCGTCGCTCTGCAACATCTTCGCCACCGTGGCCGGCACGTCGTTGAAGTTCAGCAGGCTGTTGCCGACGAACAAGATCCGGAGCGCGTGGGCCCCTGCTGCGTGGAGAAGCGTCGACTGCACGGGTTCCTCAGCGGCCGGCGCGCCTCGATCCGGTAAAGGAAAAGGTGTCCATGGCCACGTACTTGCCTGGCGCGACGCGCCCCTTGAAGGTGACGGTCGCCGTGTTGCCGTCGATGGTGACCAGCACGTAGCCGTACGTGTCGGTGATGTTCTTCACGCGCGTCAGCTTCCAGCCTTCGTTCTTGCCCGTGTAGTCGCCCTTCTTATAGAACGGGGCGCCGGCGGTCCCGGCGGTGACCTGGTGCAACACGGGACCGGGTTGGGACCCCTCGCGCACGATCGTCATGTGGTCGTACAGGTGGTCGTGCCCCCCGAAGTAGACCCGCGAGCCAGCATCGATGAGGCTGTTCCAAAACCGGTCCCGCGCCACGGGATTGGCGTCCATGGTGTCCTTGTGCGCGCCATCCATGAAGGCCGGTTCGTGAGAGAAGGCGAAAATGAAGGGCTTCCGGTACCTGGCCAGCACCCCGTCGAGCCAAGGCTGCTCGATCTCTTCTTTGCGGGCCCCGTACTGATCCAAGGCGATCATCAGCACGTCGCCCTTCCCGTAGTAGTAGGTAAGCCCCTTCTCCGCGGCGGGCCCGTTCATCGGCAACGCCCGCTCGCCCGAGAACACCTTGTTCCAAATCGCCGCGGAGTCGACGTCGCCCGCGTCGTGGTTCCCTCGGCACGGCAGCACGGGAATCTTGGCGTCGTACACCGGCTTCATCATGCGTACCCACGCGCGAAGCTGGGACTCGGCCTCGGCAGGGTCTTTGACGTATCCCGAGACGAGGTCCCCCGTCCACACGAGGAACTTCGCCTTTTCAGCCAGCACCGCTTGGGCGATCTCGCTGCCGATGACGACGTTGATGCCGTCCTTGTCCTCGGGTCGCTCGGTGCGCGTGTCGGCTCGACCGTCGCCCGCTACGACGAAACTCCACTTCTGGGCGGGGGAGCAAGCGGCCACGCTGCACAGGGCGACGAAGGCGACCAAGCGTTTCATACGCCGGAGGCTACCCTCCCTCGAAGTACCACCCGGCGCTGCCGGAGGAAGCGGGCAGGGTAGCGTAGCGCCATGAGTGCGCTTTTGGCCATTGCGCTGGTCGCTGTCCTGACCCCCCAAGCGAGCCCCGACCCGTACGCCAACGAGACCGCCGCCCAGCGCGACGCCCGCATGAAGTGGTTCCGAGAAGCGCGCTTCGGCATGTTCATCCATTGGGGCGTCTACTCCGTCCCGGCCGGCGTCTACGACGGCAAGCCCATCGGCGGCATCGGGGAGTGGATCATGCACCAGGCCCGCATCCCGGTGGACCGCTATCGCGCGTACGCCAAGGAGTTCAACCCGACCCGGTACGACGCCGAGAAGTGGGTGCGCATCGCCAAGGACGCGGGCATGAAGTACATCGTGATCACGTCCAAGCACCACGACGGGTTCGCGATGTTCGATTCGAAGGCGTCGGACTGGAACATCGTGAAGGCCACCCCGTTCGGGCGGGACCCGCTCCAAGAGCTTGCCGCCGCGTGCCAGCGCGAGGGCATCCGGCTCGGTTTCTACTACAGCCAAGCCCAGGACTGGAACAATGGCGGCTCGGCGGCGGGCGGTCACTGGGATCCCAAACAAGACCGCGACATGACCGAGTACATCCAGAAGGTCGCCGTGCCGCAGGTCAAGGAGATCCTGACCCACTACGGCAAGATCTCGGTGCTCTGGTGGGACACCCCTTACGAGATGACCAAGGAGCGCGCCGATCTCCTTCTTCCCCTCCTCAAGCTCCAGCCCGGGATCATCACCAACAACCGGCTCGGAGGGGGCTACATGGGCGACACGGAGACCCCGGAACAGTTCGTCCCGGCGACCGGCTATCCCGGCCGCGACTGGGAGACCTGCATGACCATGAACGACACATGGGGCTTCAAGAGCACGGACCACAACTGGAAATCGAGCGAGACCCTCATCCGCACCCTGATCGATATCGCCAGCAAAGGCGGCAATTTCTTGCTCAATGTCGGCCCAACCTCGCTCGGCGAAATTCCCGCTCCCTCCGTCGAGCGGCTCGCGGCGGTCGGTGCGTGGATGAAACAGAACGGCTCGGCGATCTACGCGACCACCGCAAGTCCGTTCAAGAAGCTGTCATGGGGCCGGTGCACCAAGGTGCTCGGCAAGGATGGCGCGGCGCTGTACCTCCACGTGTTCGACTGGCCGACGAACGGGAAGCTGCTCGTGCCGGGCCTTCGGTCCCCGGTCGGAGGCGCCTCGCTGCTGGTGGGGGGAACGAAACTGGCTTGCCGCAACACGGCGGAAGGGGTCGAGGTCGACGTGCCGGCCCAGGCGCCCGACAAGGTTTCCACCACGATCCAGCTCATGGTGAAAGGCGCGTTGGTGGTCGAGCAGCCCGAGCTGGTGCTCAAGTTGGAAGGGACACTGGCGCTGAGTCCCGACGACGCCACCCTGCACGGCGGGTTGCAGTCCGAACAGCGGGGCGGCAAACCCAACCTCGGGTTCTGGACCGATCCCAAGGACACCGCGGAGTGGACGTTCACCGCCCCTCGCGCGGGCAATGTGGCCGCGACCACCGAGATCGCCGCTCCCGCCTCGGCGGCGTTCGAAGTGACGTTGGGCGGCAAGACGGTGCGGTTCGACTCGCCGGCCACCGGCTCGTACGACACGTACCAAACCGTGAATCTCGGAACGTTTCCCGTGGTCGCGGGCAAGAACACCTTGGTCGTCCGCCCCGTGGCGCAGGGGTGGAAGCCCATGAATCTCCGGGCAATCCAACTCAAAATCATGCCCGCATGTCCAACGCCTCGTTGAGCAGGGCCTGCATGGTCGGGCTTCCCTTGTGGCCGGCGTCCTCCACGAGGTGCAAGGTCGCTTCCGGCCACGCCTGGGCGAGGTCCCACGCGGTGCGGGCAGGCGCGCTCATGTCCAGACGCCCGTGGATGAGCGTCCCGGGGATGCCGGCCAAGCGGTGCCACGGCGGGTCGTCCTCCAACCACGCGGCGTGCGCGGCGTAGTGGGCGCAGATGCGCACGAACGCGAGACGGGCGGCGTCGGGGCGGTCGCCATAAGGGTTTGGACTCCCGTGCGGTTCGAGGGAGAGCACGGCGTCCTCCCACGCGCACCAGTCGCGCGCGGCCTGGTCCCTCACGTCGGGGTCCTCGCTGTCCATCAGGCGGGCGTAGCCAGCCAGGATATCCGAGTCCTGTGCTCCCGCGCGGAACCGTTCCCACGCCTCGGGGAAGAACATCCCCACGCCGCGGTACAGCCAGTCGTACTCCGAGCGCGAGCCCGTGGTCACATCGACGAGCACGATCTGACGAACCCTCTCCGGAAACCTCACCGCGTAGGCGAGCGCCAACGCCGACCCCCACGAGCCTCCGAACAGAAGCCACCGCTCGATCCCCAAATGCCGGCGCAGCCGCTCCATGTCGGCGATCAGGTGGTGGGTCGTGTTGCACTCCATGCGGGTGGCCGGATCGCTCGCATGGGGAGTGCTCCTCCCGCATCCGCGCTGGTCGAACAGCACGATCTGGCACCGCTCCGGATCGAACGCACGCCGCTGGTTGGTCGAACATCCCGAACCCGGCCCGCCGTGCACCACGAGCACCGGCTCCCCCTGCGGGTTTCCGCACCGCTCCCAATAGACGAGGTTCTCATCGCCCACGTCGAGCATTCCGGTTTCGAACGGCTCGATCGGTGGGTATCGCCCGTCGGCGTCGCGCATCACCCGTCGAGGTTACCGAGTCGCCCTACCCACTCCCCGTCGCGCGCAGGAAGACCTCGCGCACCTCGGCGTCGATCGGATCCCTCACCACCGTTCGCGTGGCCGAGGCGTACGCCATGAACCGCGCCACCGACTGCTCCAACGCCGGCCAAAACGCCTTGCCGGGCCGCGTCTCCTCGAAGTGCCACTCACGCACCTCGAGGACCCCGTCCCGGTTCCAGAACTCCACTCGCGCCACCAGCTCGTCGCCGAACAACACGGGCAGCACGTAGTAGCCCCACCGGCGCTTCGCCTGCGGCACGTAGATCTCCCAGATGTACTGGAAATCGAACAGGTGCGCGGTCATCTTCCGGTCCCACATGAACGGGTCCAGGGGCGCGACGAACACCACGCGCGGCTCGTTCGAGGGCTGGTCGAGCAAAGCGAGGAATTCGGGCGTCGCGTGCGCCTTGACGCCCTCGATCTCCACGGGAACGATCTGGCCGCGTTCGACCAACTCCGCCATCGCGGGCCGCTTCCGGTAGGACAGCACTTGGTTCGACCACACTTCCGAAGGCGCCGCGGGCCGCACGACGCCCATGGCCCGGTGCCGCTCGAGCACCAGTTCGCGGATGGCGTCGTTTTCGGGGAGCAGCGGCTGGTCGCGCAGAGGTTGCGGAACCAACCGCTCGGCAAGGTCGTACACGTGCTGGCCGCCCACGCGCCCCGACGTCATGATCAGCCCGGCGTGCCAGAGCGCTCGCAGCGTCTGTTTGGTAACGCTCGGCCCGAACCAGGACCCCTTCCACTCCTCCCGCCGTTGCTGGAACTCGAAGTCCTTCGGCATCAGGGGACCTCGGTCGGAAATCTCCTTGAGGATCGCCTCCACGGCGTCGCTGTGGTCCTGGAAGATCCGTTTCTCGAACGCGCGCCGACCCACGGCGTGGATGTACCGCCGCAGGGGCCAGCCCTCGTAGGGCACCAGCGAGGCCATCTTGTCCCAGCCATCGTAAATGTGGAGATCCTCGTACGCGAGCTTCTGCCAATCGCCGATCTTGTAGCCCGGGACGCGGGACTGCAGCACGAGGTCATGGTTGCATCCGACGGGCGCGATCGGGTCGAACTGGATGCTCCGAAGCCGCTCGAACACCTCCTCCTGCGTCGCGCACGGGGCGAAATGGTGCCGCACGAGCGCCCGGCGAACGTCCGGCTTGGACAGGGACACCGCGCTCACCACGTTTCGGTGCGCCACTGCCCCCAGACGTTGGGCTCCTCCCACTCCTCAGGCGGCTCCTGCCCGTTGAGGCGAAGGGCGAGGAAGATCAGTCCCACGTGCCACCCGTCGTGCCACACCATGTGCTGGAGGAGCACGACGGGATTGTCGTAGACCACGTGGTTGCTCGCCATCGGGCCACCGGTTTTGAGACCGTCGCGCACCGCGTCTCGAACGGCCTTTCCGCTGGCCCTGAGACACGCTTTGATGGCGTCCAAATCCGCCAGCGGCGAACCCAAATCGTCCGCGGAGGCGCTCGTGAGGCCCGCCGCGTGCTCGGGAGCGACTTGCGAGAGGAAGAACCGGCGCACGTTGTGCATGTGGGCGAGCTGGCGGTCGAGCCCCCACCCGTCCTCGGACGGCTTGACGTGTCGGTTCTCCTCGTCGACCAGGTTGCAGACGGCGTCGACGATGCGGCACTGGCGATCCCAGGAATCGAGAAGCTGTTCGGCGAGATCCATCGCCTATTGAACCCGAACCCAGGGACGAACGCCCCACCGCCAGCGCGGCGCCGGATGTACGCTGGGTGCAGATGCTCTCCTTCCATTCGCCTTCGGGGAACTTGCGGGTGACGCGATACGCACCGATGACCTTCATGGCGCGGCACGCGCACGCCTTTGACAAGGTGAGCGTCGTCCTCTCGGGCTCCGTTCTGGAGCGCAGCGTCGCAGGCGAACGTGTTGCGCAGGCGGGGTGGATTGTGGTTAAGCCGGGAGGCGTGCTCCACGAGGACGTCGTGGGAGAGCGTGGCCTTTGTATGCTGAGCCTTGCGGCCACACCGCAGTCGAGCGAAGCGAGCGACGCGTGGGCGTCGCTGACAGCCGACTATCGATGGATGCCTCTCGAACCCTGTGTGGGCCGTTTGGTCAGAATGATCGCGGGTCGGATAGAGGATCCGGCCGTGGCCATCGAGGAGGTGCTGTTCGCTTTGGCGGGCAACGCCGTCCAACGGCTCAGGCATGAACCTGGCTGGCTTGCCAAAGCGCGCTCCATTCTCGAAGAGCGCCACGATTCGCCCCCGTCGCTCGTCGCACTCGCCGACGAGGTCGCCGTGCATCCCGTGAGCCTCTCGCGCGCTTTCCAAAGGGCCGGCACCAGCAAGACCGAAATCGTGCACCGTCGCAGGGTGGAGCGTGCGCTCGATGCCCTTCGGGAACCGACCACGCTGGGGCAGGTCGCCGCAGAACTCGGCTACGCCGATGGCGCACACTTTTCGCGCTCCTTCCGTTTTTGGATTGGATGTTCGCCGTCGGCTTTCCGCGCGAAGTTTCTCTCAAACGGCTAAATCCATTCCAGAGTTGTTTTCCGGTCCGGGCGTAAGAACGACTATGTTCGCCAGTCTTGCTGCCGCCCTGATGACGCTTTCGCTGCCCATTCACCAGTCGCCGCGCGTCCCCCTGGAAGGTCATCCGATCTTTGGCGACCTCGGCAAGCAGTGGGAGGCCCTCATGCCCGACTTCCACGTGACGGGCTATTCGGTTGTGGCGATCCAAGAGGGCAAGGTGGTGCTGCTGGACGGCATCGGGTCCGCCGATCCGACGCGCGGCACCAAGGCCGACCTCGACACGCGCTACTACATCGCCTCGATCACGAAGACCATGACGGCGACAGCGATTCTGCAGCTCGCGGAGCAGGGCAAACTCGAGCTCGACGCGCCCGTGCAGCGGTATCTTCCGCGGTTCACGCTGGCGGACGCCGAGTATGCCAAGACGATCACGCTGCGCGACCTCTTGTGCCACCGCCCAGGCATCGGGGGCGGACGGGTCTGGTTGTTGGAGGCTTACACCGGGCAGGTGAACGACGACCGCTTCTACAAGATCCTGGGCACCTCGCAACCCGAGAAGAAGGTGACCTACTCCAACGCCCACTTCACGATCCTGGGCCGCGTCATCGAGGCCGTGACGGGCATGGGCTGGCGGGAGTACCTGGCCAAGAACGTGTTCGCGCCCCTCGGCATGACCCGCACGACGGGCTTCATTTCCGCGATGCACGACGACGCGAACAAGGCCGTGCCGCTTCGGTTTGGACGGGGTGGGGTGCAGATTGCGGAGATGATGAAGACCGACCGGACCATGCACGCCGCGGGAGGAATCGTCACGACGCCCCGCGACATGGTCGCCTACCTCCAGATGTGGATGAACCAGGGGGCGTGGAGCGGCACTCGGGTCTTGCCGGAGAAGACCGTGGGCGACGCCCTGACGATCCAGGCGCCCATCGAGGAGAACGGCAGCATCCGCATCTTGCGCGGCTTCGGCTACGCGTGGAACCTCGGCGCCTACCGGAAGCACGAGGGTTTCGCCGCGCACGGCGGAAGCTACACGGGCTACGGCGCCTACATCGCGATGCTGCCCAAAGAGAAGACCGCGGTGGCCGTGTTCGTCAACACGGGGCAGTCGGGCGGCGCGTTCGGCACCTTGGTGGCGATCGACATGCTCGACCGGATGCTGGGCTACCCCGTGGACAAAGAGCTGAGGGCCGACTACCTCGCCCAGGCCAGGAAGTTCTCGGACGGCATCGTGGCGGGAAAGACGTTCGGCCCCAACCCCGCCCTCTCCGGCCAGCTCTCGTTGCCGGCGGAAGCGTACGCAGGCGTGTTCGCCAACGAACCCTACGGTTCGATCGAGGTCTCGCTAACGGGCGGGCAACTCAAGTTGGATTGGGGAGACCTCTCGCAGCTACTCGTCAGCAGCGGCATGGACATGGCAACCTTGCACGACAGCGTGGACGCGCGCGCGTCGGACACGATCCGATTCGTGGTGGAGGGCAAGCGTGTCACCGGGCTGGTGCTCGATCCCGAGGGAGATTCGATCCGCTTCGAGAGAAAGCGGTAGCCAGACGCCGGGGGTCCGTGCTATGGTCGCGGCATGGCATATTTGGATCCTCTGTTGAAAGCTCTGGACTCGGCCCATTGGGAGATGAGCGAGGCGTTCAAGGGCCTGCCTGACACCGACGTCTGGCGCCGTCCCGATCCCCGGTTGCTGAGCGTCGGCGAGTTGGCCGCCCATGTGGCGTTCGGAGAGGCCCAGACCTTCCTCGGTGACACGGAGGTCGAAAGCCCGCTCCTCGTTCCGGACGCGGCTTACTACACCGCCAACGTCGGCCAGCCATTCACCGTGCCTTTGGGCGCCGACGCGCTCTACCAAGAGGTTCAGCGGATCCACGAACGGTGCAAGGCCGCCTTTGCAGACCATCCGCACGACTCCGAAGAGCCTTGCCCTAACCGCGAGGGTTGGACGTGGGGCTATGCAGTCGAGTACCAGGCGTTCCACGTGGCGTACCATGTCGGTCAGATGTTTTCCGTCCGGCACCTTCTGGGGCACGAGACGCCGGACAACTGAGAACCCATGGGCAGCAAGAAACCCAAGCCGGCATCCGAGGCGGTCGAGACCCGAGTGCCGGAGGACCTCGCGGACGCGCTCGCGGCGGCGCCCGCAGCCGTGGCGGCGTGGCACAGCCTCACGCCCATCGCCCAGCGCGATTTCATTAGCTGGATCAACGAGGCCAAGCAGGCAACAACGCGCCAGCGCCGCATCGAAAGGTGCTGCGAGAACCTCGCGGCCGGCAAGCGGCGCCCGTGCTGCTACGCCGTGGTGCCAATGGACCTCTACAAGGCCCTCGGAAGCAACCCCGCGGCCAAGGCGACGTGGGGCGGTCTCGACTCCGCCGAGCGCCGCGACATCACGGATTGGATCGAGCAGGCCGAGGACCGAGAGGCGCGGAAGGAGCGGATCGGACGCGTCTGCGCGATGCTTGCCGACGGTGAATTCCGCGGCCCAAAAAGCTCGAACGGCTGATCGACTGGCCGACCTCGGCACCTCTGGTCGCCGGTAGAGGGCCTCCGGTCCTCATCCACGCGAACGCAATAGCCGGAGGCCGTTTCCGACCACCAGGAGGCTCCCGCCCATGTCCGCGAAGACGGCCATCCAAAGGGTCGCGACGCCGAACAAAGCCAACGCGAAAAACACAACCTTGATTCCCAGGGCGATGGCGACGTTCTGCGACAAGATCCCGACCGCCCTTCGGCTCAGCAGAATGAACTCGGGCACCTTGCGCAGATCGTCCTGCATCAGCGCCACGTCCGCCGTCTCCTGCGCGGTGTCGGTCCCCGCCGCGCCCATCGCGAACCCGATCTCCGCCTTGGCCAGGGCGGGCGCGTCGTTCACGCCGTCGCCGATCATTCCCACGTGCCCGCCCTCTCGTTGCAGCTTCTCGATGTGCGCCAGCTTCTCCTCGGGCGAGAGCTCGGCGCGGACGTCGTCGATGCCCGCCTTCTCGGCGATCGTGCGCGCGGTGGCCTCGTTGTCGCCTGTGAGCATGAGCGTTCGAAGGCCGAGCCGGTGCAGCCCCTGGATGGCCTCCACGCTCGTTTCGCGCAACGTGTCCGACACCCCGAAGACGGCCAGCGCTTCGACGTCGTCGGTCAAGACCACGGCCGTTTTGCCCTGCGCCTGCAAGGCGTAGAGCACTTCGTGGACGTGGTCGCAGCAGACGCCGTTCTCCTCGGCCAGTTTGTGGTTGCCGACGAAGTAGCCTTGGCCGGCGATCTTGCCCGCCACCCCTTTGCCGAAGAGCGAGCGGAACCCCTCCACGGGCAACAAGGCCCCGTCCCAGCGCTCACGAATCGCCTTGGCGATCGGGTGATCGGTCAGCGCGTCCAGGCTTGCCGCAATCTGAAGGGCATGGTCGTCCTCGTGATCGTGGAGAGGCTGGAAGTCGGTGACCTTGGGCCTTCCCTCGGTGAGCGTACCGGTCTTGTCGAGGGCGATGATCTTCAGCTTTCGACCGTTCTCGAGGTGGACGCCTCCCTTGATCAGGATGCCCCGGCGCGCCGCCGAGGCGAGGCCGCTGACAACCGTGACGGGAGTCGAGATCACCAGCGCACAGGGGCACGCAATGACGAGCAGTACGAGCGCCCGGTAGAGCCACGGCACAAACGGCTCGGCGAAGAACAGGGGTGGAAGGCCGGCGACGAGCACCGCCAGAGCCACGACCGATGGCGTGTAGACGCGCGCGAAACTGTCCACGAACCGCTGGCTTGGCGCACGCGACGCTTGGGCTTCCTGGACCGTCTTGATGATCCGGTCCAGGGTCGTGTTTCCCAAGTTGGCGGTCACGTGGAACTCCAGCACTCCGTCGTGGTTGATCGTGCCCGCGAACAACGGGTCGCCCGCAGTCTTCTCGACCGGCACGCTCTCGCCGGTGATGGGCGCCTGGTCCACGGTGCTTTGGCCCTCCACCACTTCGCCATCGAAGGGGATGCGGTCCCCGGGCCGCACCCGTACGATCGCGCCCTGCTCGACCGTCGCCGTTTCGGTTTCCACCCACTCTCCCGAGCCGCTCTTGACGAACGCCCGGTCCGGCGCCATCGCCATCAGGCCGCGGATCGCGTTGCGGGCCCGGTCGAGCGAGTAGCCCTCGATCAGCTCCGCGATCTCGAAGAGCACGATGACCATCGCCGCCTCGGGCCACTCGCCGATCGCCATCGCGCCGACCGTGGCCACGGCCATGAGGAAGTTGATGTTGAGCGTCAGCGTCCGCAGCGCGACGAGGCCTTTGCGAAAGGCCTTGAGGCCTCCGAGCAGCACGGCGGAGACCGCAAGGGCGATCACGAGGGGCGAGTGCTCGGTTTGCAGCGCGTAGGTCGCGATCTCGCTCCCGAGGGCGAGCCCGAGCGCGATTCCGACCCTCCACTTCTCGCCGAGACCGCCCTTGTCGGGAATCTGCTCGGAGGGCTTCTCGGGCAGGGCTTCGTTCGGCTTCATGCCGATTCCCTTGAGCATGGCGACGAGCGGCTTCGCGTCCGGGAAGCGGTGGGCGACCGTGAGGCGCCGGTTCATGAGGTCGAACTCCAAGCTCTCGACCTCGGCCACGCCTTTGAACCGGTTGCGGATGATCTGCTCCTCGGTGGGGCAGTCCATGGCGTCGATGGTGAAGGTGTTGACGTTGCTCATGGATGCCGTTTGCTGACTCCGCGGCCAAAGGGCCGCTCCTCCCGTTCCCCCGATCATATCAGGAGTCCGGCTCACGGCAGGCCCGACGGTGCGGGCGGGCCCGCGCTCCCCATGCGTCGAGTCCTCGGTTTACGACACGTAGCGCGTGATCAAATCCGTCACGTACCACTCGTCTCCCACCTTTCGGAGAACGACCTCGACACCCTCGCCATTGAGCCCGCCCGAATAGCGGCTGATCATCGTATGGGCCGTCTTGCCGTCCGCGGAAATCTCCAGCCAGTCCGCGTCCTTCGCGACCTCCTGGTCGAAGTCCCGGATGACTGGACCGAAGGCGATGCTGTTCACCCCGCCTCCATACATCGACCCGAGGGACCCCTCCCGACGCCCCACGGCCCACAGGAGGGGCTCCGGGTAACCGGCCATTTCGAAGGGTTCGACGTGGTCGACCGAGATCACCGCGGGGACGCCCCAATCGTTCTCGAAGAACTGAGCGGCCACCGCCGCAGCCACGATCTTCTCCCGATCGCCAAGGGCTCGAGGAGCGGCGTTCGGACAGGGGTCGACGTCGTCCCGCAGGCCGTCCTTGTCCGTGTCCAGTGATTTTGGGTCGGTGCCGAGGCGCGCTTCGACGAGGTCGGTCAACCCATCGGCATCGGCATCCTTTCGCACTTCCGGGTCTTCGGGAAACATCTTGATCCACTCGGTGGCCACCAGCTTCGCCATCGGGATCTTCCGGTACTCCTTGGGAGCTTCCTTGTCCCACGTGCGGCCGTCGTAGAATCCGAGGAAAAGGGCTTCTCCGTACTTCGAACCGATCTTCTCGGCCATGTAGTAATCCGAGTAGTTACCGAGAGCGCCCGATTGGAAAAGCACCCACGTCCGGCCCTTGGAGTCCTTGGCTTCTTTCGGCTTGGAGCGGCGGGTAGTCGCGCCGGGATCGACGCGAGTCTGCCACCTCGGCCGCGGCCCTGGCTTCGGCATCGCGTTTCGAACCGCCGCCACCCCGGCGTCTCCGCCCGTGCCGGCGAGGTGGACAAACGCGGCTCTTCGCCATGCGGAAGGGGCCTTGGGATCGTTGAGGGCCTCGATGAGGAACTTCACCGCGTCCGGATGGCTGGACTTGGCGATCGCTTCGAGAGACGAGCTGCCGCGCTCGGGCTGCTTCTCCTTCCTGATCTGCTCCAGGAAGAAAGGTGCCGCGAGATCGACGTCGCAATGCTCCATCAGGAGCGGGACGAGGACTCGCTCTCGCCACCACTCGGACTCGACCTGCCTGATCGTGTTGAGAAGAAGAGCCGTATCCGCCTTGGTCAGCATCTTGTCCAACCTTCGGCCCGAATCGCCCTCCAAGAGCCCATACAGGGTTTGGCCCCGATCGCGTGGATCGGAGTCCCGTTTCTCCTCCAAAGCCTCGTACTCCTTCGCCCATTGCGCATAGCGGATCAGCAGCGGCTTGATCGCTTCGCGGGCGAGAGGAATCAGGAGGTCGCGTTCGCGGTTGTCCAGGAGTTCGAAGTCCCGCACCAATCGCTGGGCGAGCTGCTCCCGTTCGCCGGGGTCCGTTGGAATTTGGATCATCTTGCCCGGGGAGTATCCGAGTAGCCGATCGCCTTGCGACACGATCCAGCGGTCCTGATGAGCGATGTCGGGGCGGTCGAGGTTGGCCGTCCACAGCCGTTGGCCGGTGACGGAAAGGGCGGTCAGGTGCTCGCCACCCGCATAGAACGTTTTTCCGTCCTCGCTCACCGAGCCCTCGTCGTTGCCACCGGAGTAGTCGGGCGCGCCGGACACGCGCCAAAGGTCGCGCCCCGTCTTCCAGTCCCGTGCGACATAGTCCGTATTCACTTTGAGGAGGCAGACCTCTCCAGATAAAACGGCCCAGTCGGCCCCGCCAAGACCCCAGACCTTGCGCCCCGTTCGAGCATCGAACACCCCGTCGTTCTGACCATGAAGAAGGAGGAGTCCCTTCGACAGGACCATGGGATAAAGACCGGCATATTGGTCGCGGAGCTCCCACAGCTTCTTGCGACTCTTCGTGTCGAGGGCGACCCATTTTTCGCCGTAGAGCGCCGCCGCGAGGATGTCGCCCGACACCGCCAACCGCCCTGGCATTCGCGACGCCTTCTCCGTCAGCTTGAGCGTCGTCATGGGAGCGAGTTTCGGGGTTAGGAGGTGCAATGTCGTGCCGGACAAGGCGTAGATCGTGTCGCCGTCGACGGTGAGCGCATCCACAGCCGGCATGGCGCGGCTGGCGAGCTGGGCTCCGCTCTTCAAGTCCAGCACGATCACCGACGCTATCTTCTCGTCGCCTTGGGAGAGGACGATGAAGTTTGGCCCGAGGTGGGCCGCCGGGAGGGAGGGAAACCGCTTCTCCCAGAGCGATTTGCCATCGACCTCGCGCACGGCTCCCACGAGGCGAGGCGTGGTGTAGTAGCACACCCCGTTTCGACTGCCGAGGATTGATGTCCCGTAACCGGTGGGCAAGGTCCAGTTGCGGACCATCGGCGACGCTTGGATCAGGGCCAGGCTCAAAGACAAAGCGACGAGCATCGTTGCTATCCCTCCCAGAGGGTTGACGCTTGACGCGATGGCGTTGGTTCCTATGGATGCGCTCCTTGATATATGCGTGCGCACGCATGGTATATTGTTTCCATGGATCATCGATCACCGAGCAGCTTTGCCGCGCTCTTCGACCTCGTCGGCGAACTGGCGCGCCTGCGGCTTCAGGCCGGCGAGCGGGCTTTCGCGACGCTTGGGCTCAACCACACGGAGGCGCGGCTGCTGTCCTTGTTGCAGGGGCACGGCGGGGAGGCGAGTCAGGACGTGCTTTCGGGGATGCTGACGATCGATCGGAGCAATGCCGGGCGGGCGTTGAAGTCGCTCGAGGGCAAGGGTTGCGTGGCGCGTCGCGCTGGCAAGGAGGATGCTCGTACGCGCGCGGTGCGGATCACCGCGAAGGGGCGTCGCACGGCCGCCCAGATTGCGAAACTGCGCTCCAAGATGGCCGAGGGCTTCTTCGGCGACCTCCCCGACGACCAGGCGGCCGTGATCGTCGGCCTCCTCCAGAGCGCGATGGGGCTCGGAGGTGGGCGGTGAGTCGAGGTTCGACGCGGGGGGCGCTGGCGGGACTGTCGCTGTCGATGCTCTTGTGCTCGATGAACACGAGCATCGCCAACGCGGGGCTGCCCGCACTGGCGAGCGCGTTGGGGGCGTCGTTCGCTCAGGTCCAGTGGATCGTGCTTGCGTACCTTCTGGCGATCACGGCTCTGATCGTGGGCGCGGGGCGTCTTGGGGACGTGCTGGGGCGCCGACGGCTGTTGCTTGCGGGGGTCTCGCTGTTCACGCTCGCGTCGGTCCTTTGCGGACTGGCTCCCTCGCTGGGCGCCTTGGTCGCAGGCCGCGCGGCCCAGGGCCTCGGTGCGGCCCTGATGATGGCCCTCACGGTGGCGTTCGTCGGCGATACGGTGCCGCAGGGGCGCACGGGCAGCGCGATGGGACTGTTGGGCACCCTTTCTGCGGTCGGCACGGCGCTCGGCCCGTCCTTGGGCGGGTTGCTCCTCGCGAACTTGGGTTGGCGGGCCTTGTTTCTGGTGAACGTGCCGCTTGGGGTGGTGGCGCTCGCGCTTGCGTGGAGGCACCTTCCCGCCGATCCCAAGCCGTCGGATTCGGGCAAGGGGTCGTTCGACGTGTTGGGCACGGCGCTTCTGGCCGGCGTCTTATCCGCCTACGCGTTGGCTCTGACCACCGCCCGTGGGTCGTTTGGGCTGCTCAACGCCGTGCTGCTCGTGGTCGCCCTGGCTGGGGCGGCGCTGTTCGTACGGATGCAGGCGCGGGTGCGCTCGCCCCTGCTCGAGTGGGGCATGCTGCGCGACCCGGTGCTTGGCGGCAGTCTCACGGCGAGCGGGCTCGTGTCGACGGTGATGATGTCCACGCTGGTGGTCGGCCCGTTCTATCTGGCGCGCACCCTGTCGCTGGGCGACGCGATGGTGGGGATCGTGCTGACGGTCGGCCCTCTCGTCGCCGCGCTGGCAGGCGTGCCCGCGGGCCGTTTGACCGACCGTCTCGGCGCCCAGCGCGTGTCCGGGGTGGGGCTGGCGGCAATGGCCGGAGGGGCTCTCCTCCTGGTCGTCGCGCCCACCGCGCTGGGCGTTCCCGGCTACGCGGGCCCCCTCGCGCTGCTCACCGCCGGGTACGCCTTGTTCCAGACCGCCAACAACACCGTGGTGATGGTCGGCATCCCCCCGGACAGGCGCGGCGTGGTGTCGGCCATCCTGAGCCTGTCCCGAAACCTGGGCCTCATCACCGGTGCGTCCCTGATGGGCGCGGTGTTCGCCAGGGCGTCCGGCGCCGCCGAAGTGACCCTCGCCCCCGCAGCGTCCGTGGCCACCGGCATGCGCGTCACCTACGCGTTCGCCGCGTTGCTGATCGTCGCGGCGTGGGCCGTCCTGGGGAGGGCCCGCGCGGTTTCGCCGCAGCGTGTGGGTGGTTGCCCAGCGTAACTGGCGACTTCGGTGCAGGGGTCCGTGCCCAAGAATGCCCGCGGGTTGCTTCTCATGGACCGCGGTGCCTTCAAACGCGCACAGCTAGAATAGAGGCAAGGGTGGTTTGGACGGTTGGGGAAGGCACCGAAGAACACGGAGTATCAGTGGTTGAGCGAACCCCGCTGGCACCTTTGGGAGGGTGGATTCCTTCTCGTCGGTCGCGCCCAAGGCGTCGTACCCGCGCACGCGCACCACGCGATCCAGATCGTGGTCGCGCTCGATGGCAGGGTCGCGATCCGCGGCGAGGACAACCGTTGGCGCCAAGGAAGCGGAGTCATCGTGCAACCCAATGTGATCCACTCGTTCGATTGCAGCGGCGCGATGGGTGCGATGCTCTTCGTGGACCCAGAGTCGAGCGAAGGAAGGTGGCTGCGTCAAGCGCTGGATGAGGAGATTGCGATCGTGCCGGAGGTTCGTCTCGCCTCGTGCATCGCCGAGTTGCGCGCGACCATCGAACGGCCGTTCGAGGGTTTGGAGATCGGGGAGGCGATCCGGCGCTGCGTGCATGCCCTGAGCCCTGGCGCTCCCCCGTCGAGAAAGCCGGATCAGAGGATCTCCACCGTTCTCGGCACGATCCGCGAGCGTGACGATCTTCGCTTGTCCCTCGAGGAGGCCGCGCAGTTGGCCTTCCTATCCCCCAGCCGTTTCGCACACTTGTTCAAGGAGCAGATCGGGCTGCCGTACAGCCGCTACATGCTGTGGCGTAAGTTGACGCGGGCAATGGTGGCCATCGCGTCGGAGCGAACCATCTCGGCCGCCGCGCACGCCGCCGACTTCGCCGACGCGGCTCACATGACCCGGACTTTCCATCAGATGGTGGGCATGGCTCCCTCGATCTTGATGCGCGGCAAGTTCGCGGAGATTCCCTCTCCCTTTGTTGAGTCCAGCGACGGGGACGAACAGCGAGGGCGATCTGTTGCTACGAAGCAGCCCCCATGCTGATGACGACATTGCCGGTCTTGCGGCCGGTGTCCACGTACGCGTGCGCCTCTGCCATTTGCTCAATCGGATAGGTTCGATCGATGGGCACTCGGTACGCGCCTGACTCGACAACCTGCGCTAGATCACGGAGGTCGTCATGGGTCCATGGCGCGGGACCGGCAACCACCTTGTGTCTGCTGGTGAACGCCGCAAGGGCAGCCTGGACCATGTCTGGCAACGTCGCCGATACGAGGAGCAAGACGCCACGATCCTTCAACGATGCTTTGGCCCGCAGATAGGACAGCGTTCCGGACGTGTCGAGGATCGCGTCGTAGGTCTCTCCGCTTTGCCTGAAGTCCGCTTTCGTGGAGTCGATCACCCGATCGGCGCCCAGGGAGGCCACGAACTCCACGTTCTTTGACCTGCACACGGCGGTTACATGGGCTCCAAGGTGCTTCGCCAGCATTACTGCTGCCGAGCCGACCGCTCCGGACGCGCCAACGATGAGGACTTTGCTGCCCTTCCGGATGCCACCCCGCTTGAGGAAGGCGAGTGCCGTCGTGCCGCTCGATGCCAAGGCGGCGGCTTCTTGGAAGGAGAGACTCGCGGGCTTGACGATCACGGCACCGTCTTGCGAGATGGCTTTGAGTGCGGTGTGGCATCCCAGCCGCGCGCCCGTGTAGACGATGACCTCGTCGCCGACTCTGAACTTGGACACGTCCTTGCCAATGGCAACGACGACCCCCGAAAGCTCCGAGCCCAGAATCGGTTGTCTCGGTTTCGTGAGGCCCATGACTAGGCGTCCGATTAGCCCGAAGCCCGTGGGCATTCTGAGGGCGCGCACTCGGCAGTCGCCTGTGGTCACTGAGGTCGCGCAGGTTCGGACGAGGAGTTCGGAATCCGCGAGCGTCGGTGCCTCGGCTTTGCGAAGCTCAAGGACATTGGGAGGGCCGTAGCGCGGGCAATAAACGGTAGTCATCTTGGTCTCTTGGGTGTGGTCTTGGGGTTGACGCCGCGCATCGCATCGATTCTCTCCCCAGGCGGGGAGCCCGGAGGCGACCATTGCGCGGCGTCCAAGACGTGATCTACTTGTCGCCGCACTTGCAGACGGGGGAGCAGGTGCATGCATCGCCACATTGGCAGCCGGTCGCCTGGCCGACGACGTTCGCCTCCTGGCAGCCACAGGTGCAGGACGCACCGGGGCAAGGGGAGCAGTTACAGATGTTCGAGTTGGTTGACATGGGAATCTCCGATTTGATGGATTTGTTGGATCGCGCCAACAAGAGAAAGTATCGCCTCGAGGTCACCCTTCGGGATTGGATGAAGCGGCTGCTTTCCTTGAACAAATCGGCTACCCGAGGCCGCGGGGGTGATCACCTCTTGCGCTTGGAGTCGTGAGACCCGGGCTGCATGACCGCTGAAAGTTCCTAGACCCGTATGGGCCAACCGAGGTGTCACCCATGTGTCCGGAACAAACTGTAACCCATGTGTCCGGAACGGACCCACTAAATCGGTGGTGGGCGGTACAGGACTTGAACCTGTGACCCCTACAGTGTCATGGGAGTTCTGGCAGGTTCAAACTGCGGTCTCCGAGTCTGCAGTCGTCTCAGGACGTCTCACACCGTCTCCTCCAACTGAGAGACATTTGAGTGACGGTTAATGCTCTACCCGTTGCCGACGCCATCCCGAGAACAGTCTACAATCAGGCATGAAGTACACGGTGATCCTCCTCCAAGAGCCCGACGGCGGGTTTGTGGCGCGGGTGCCGGCCTTGCCGGGATGTGTGAGCCAAGGGGACACGCGAGACGAGGCGCTCCTCAACATCCGCGAGGCTGCCGAGGCCTACGTCGAGGATTGCCTTGCCGCCGGCGAGACCGTTCCGCTCGAGGCCGAGCAGGCGACCATCGAGTTGACGGCAAGCGCCTGATGGCGAAGCTGCCCACCGATGTGAGCGGCGCATCCCTCCGGAAGGCCCTTGAGAAAGTCGGCTTTGAGTCCAGCGACAGAGAGGCAGCCACATGGTGATGCGCCGCTCCGATCCGCCGACGCGTGTCGTCGTTCCCGATCACCGCGTCTTGAGGCCGGGAACTCTGCGCCAGATCCTCGCCGATGCTGGACTCACGGTCGAACAGTTGCAAAGTCTCTTGTGATCGCGTCGAGAATACTTCGTCGCGCGCGGTGAACTCTTAGGCCAGCACGGTGGTGCACTCTTCGATCAGCGCCGACACGACCTCACGCCGGTCGAGCAGCTGGACAAGGCTCCACCCATTTGAAGTCAGCGGCTTGTCCAGAGTTCCGGCAAAGAATACAGGGAGCCGCCGGATCAGGTCTTCCCGTCCAAGCTGGACGAGGACACCGCACTAAGGGTCTATCCTATGGGTCCGGAACGGTTTGTCACCTATGTGTCCGGAACGGACCCTAAATCGGTGGTGGGCGGTACAGGACTTGAACCTGTGACCCCTACAGTGTCATTGTCGGTTCGTCAGGTTCCCGGATTCGAAGGCGATGCACCGGGAAGCGCCTCTAGGAACGTGGTGGTACCTCCCGACGCACCGATAGGGTTAGCGAATAGGGTTAGCGATTCCACTTGGGATCGCAGCATGAATGACTACTACCCAGGAGACATGCCTCGGGAAGCCAGATCAAGCATCCTGGTCCGAGGCGATCTCTGGGAACGGCGGGGAGGCGAGGAGGGCGGGCAGTTGGATGCTGACGACGTCCCACACGATCTCCGGATCCGTGCCCAGGTAGTCGTGGACCAAGCGGTCTCGGAGACCGGTCATGGCTCGCCACGGCAGGTGTGGCAGCGCAGCCCGGTCTGCTGCGCTCACCCGCTTGGCGGCCTCGCCGACGATCTGTAGGCACCGGATCACCGCGTCGACGCTCTTCTCATCCTCCAGGAACCTTTCCCTGGAAAGGCCGTGCACATGCCGGACGGCCCGTTCAGCCGCCTCCTTGATGTCGGCGAGGAGGTCGTCCCGCTCACGCGACACGGACTCCCTCCTTGGCGATGCGCGACCGCAGACGCGTCCGCACAGCCGTAGCGGTCACCAGGTCCACGGGCCTGCCGAGCGCGGCTTCCAGACCGTCGGCAAGGTCCAAGAACACCTCGTACGTCGGTGGGCGCGCGAAACGCACCATCAGGTCGACGTCGCTCTCCTCCGTCGCCTCCCCCCTGGCGACGGACCCGAAGAGCACGATCTCCTCGACTCCGTACCGCATCTGGAACTCGTGGCGGTGCGGCTCTAGTTTTTCGGCAACGCTCTCAGGGGTCATCGCTCCTGATTGTAGATTGAAGCAGGAGCTGGGCGAACCTCGAAAGGCCTGGCCTAGCCAAAGAGGGGCCGGACGCGATGGCGTATGATGCCTGGGCGCGTGGTGGATTTCCTCTGGGGCACCGTGGTGCAGTTTTCGGTCAGCACCGACACCCGGTCTCTCAGTAGGTCTCTCTCATCGGAAAAACAAAGATGGTCGCTTTGAACCTAGAAGTGGTGGGCAGTACAGGACTTGAACCTGTGACCCCTACAAGTGTCATTGTTGGCTAGCCAGGTTCGCGAGTTCGACCAAGGTGCACCTCGGGGCACCTCACGGAACCTGGGGACACCTCACGGCGCACCGATAGGGTTAGCGAATAGGGCTAGCAGTTCGCCTCCGGTCTGCGCCGAGCCAGAGCGCGAGATTTCCAGGGAACCACTGCCCACGGCGCTACAATGAAGCGATGGTAAGCCTCGATGATGCGACGCGGCAGGCTCTGGAGGCACTTTGCGAGAAGTATGCCGTGCGGCGGCTGAAGATCTTCGGATCTGCTGCGCGGGCGGACTTCGACGCCGAGCGAAGCGATTTGGACTTCCTAGTGGAGTTTGGGCCGCCCCCGGTGGGGATGCGCCTCGGCGTTCAGTTCTTTGGGCTGCACGATGAGCTCGAGGGCCTCTTCGACCGTCCCGTCGACCTTCTCGAAGAGAGCGCCATCGAGAACTCGAGGCTCCGGCGTAGCGCCCAGTCGGGTGCGGTGACGCTGTATGCATCGTGAGGCGGGCAAGTGGCTCGAGGATATCCTCCGCGAGGGAGGCAACGCACTCGAGTTTCTCGAAGACAAGTCCGAGGCGGACTACCTGGAGGACGAGGGGCTTCGGGCGATGGTGAGCGGCGCATCCCTGCGCAAGGTCCTTGAGAAGGTCGGTTTTGAGTTCCAGCGGCAAAGGGGCAGCCACGTGGTAATGCGTCGCGCCGATCCACCGTCGCGTGGAAGGCGTCTGCTTTGCAGTTCAACCCGACGATCCAGGTCCGTTCTGACGTGATATCACGTCATGATAGACGTACATGAGCATTCTCTCGCCCCTCAAAATCTTCGGCACTCGGAGGCGTACCCAGGTGCTCCTCCTCATTCACCTCCTCGAGGAAACGCACGCCTCGGAGATCGCCAAGCTCCTTGGCGCAACCCTCAAGACGGTCCAACGCATCGTCTCAGCCCTGGAGGAGGAGGGAGTTGTAAGTGGGCGCACGGTTGGGCGCGAGCGCCGCGTGCGACTCGATGACCGCTACTTCGCGGGGCCGGAGCTCAAGCAACTCCTTTCGGCGCTCGCCCGCCGGGACAATGAAACCGCAGCAGCAGCCGAATCGCTTCGCCGGCGACCACGTAAGCGGGGCAAACAGATTTGACGGCGATTCAGATCGAATCCGAGGACGACCTGCGAACGATCGCGTTCAAGGTCTGCACCGTCCTTGAGCAGTTCGGGGTCACCGCGGTTCTCACCGGAGGAAGCGCGGCAACGATCTACGCACCCGACGTCTACCAATCGCGCGACGCCGACTTTATTGTCTACGTGGTCAAACGGGCGGCCGACTTTCGCGCGGCAATCGCCACTCTGGGGTTCACCGAGCAGGGAGGAACCTACGTCCATCCGGCGGTTCCAACCACCCTTGACTTCCCCGGCGAGGACATCCGCATCGGGAGCGAGTTGGTGGAGCGGTACGCGACTATGAAGGAGGCGGGCTCCGTCCTTCACATACTCACACCGACCGATTGCGTACGGGATAGGCTCGCGAGCTTCTTCTGGTACCGCGATCGGTCGGCGCTGGCCGCCGCCAGGGGCGTGGCGCAAGCCCGGCCGTCGGATGTGGATCTCGCTGAGATAGGAGACTGGGCGGCTCGACACGGAGAGACTGGGAAGTTTCAGGAGTTCATCCAGAGTTTGGACGATGTCCACTAGAAGACGCCCGCAATCGCTACGAGCTGTCAAGGTGCAACCTATGTGTCCAGAACAACCTGTCGCCCCTGTGTCCGGAACGGACCACCTGCAAAATGGTGGGCGGTACAGGACTTGAACCTGTGACCCCTACAGTGTCATTGTAGTGCTCTACCAGCTGAGCTAACCGCCCGGAGGACGCCTGAGTATGGAATCCGACGGGGGTGGGTGTCAAGCGTGGTGGGATCGCCCATACTCGAACCATGCTCGCGGCTGCCCTCCTCATCGCGGCGCCGGGCCCCGTGTTCCTCGATCGCACCCAGGCCCTTGGACTCGCCATCGGAGGCGATGGGGCGTGCTGGGCCGACTTCGATGGCGATGGCTGGCCCGACCTGTGCGCCGGCGGCACCGCCTGGCACAACGAGAAGGGCGTGCGGTTCACCAAGATCGCCGACACCGGACCATCCGTCGCCGCGGACTTCGACAACGACGGCCGCGTCGACCTGTTCTCGTGGTCGCCGCCCCGCCTTTGGCGCAACGCCGGCTCCGGATTCGAACCCACACCGCTGCCCGAACTCCCCAAGACCGTGTCCCGCGGCGCGTGCTGGGGCGACTTCAATGGTGATGGGTTCGTCGACCTCTACATCGGCGGCTACGAGGACTGGGACGCCGGAATCACCTACCCCGACATCCTCCTCATCAACCGGGGCGGCACGTCCTTCGAAGCCGCCTGGACCGATGCGACCGGACGCGCCCGCGGCGTGACAGCGTGCGACTTCGACCGCAACGGGACCCTCGACGTCTACGTCTCCAACTACCGCCTGATGCCCAACCGCCTTTGGCGGGGCGACGGCCAAGGCGCGTTCCAAGACGTCGCGCCTGCGCGCAACGCCGTCGCAACCTCCGAGGGCTTTGGCGGAGGGCACTCGATCGGCGCGTGCTGGGCCGACTTCGACAACGACGGCGAGTTCGATCTGTTCGCCGGCAACTTCGCCCACGTGGACTCGCGCGGCGACCAGCCCAAGTCCCGCTTCCTGCGCAACCTCGGCGCCGCCGGCGGCTACAAGTTCGAGGATCGGGGCTCCTGCGGCGTGTTCTACCAAGAGTCCTACGCGAGCCCCGCCGCGGGGGACGTCGACAACGATGGCGACCTCGACCTGCTGTTCACCACCGTGTACGCCACGGCGAGCTTCGGGCGCAAGAACTACCCCGTGCTCTACCGCAACGACGGCAAGTTTGCCCTCACCGATGCCACCGCCACGGCGGGCCTCTCCTTCCTGGGACCCACCTACCAGGCCGCCTGGGCCGACTTCGATCGCGATGGCGACCTGGACGTAGTGACTGACGGCAAGCTGTTCGTGAACCTGGGCACGCCGAATCAGTGGATTGAGGTGCGGCTGCGCGGCGACGGCAAGAGCGTCAACCGAGCCGCCATCGGCGCCCAAGTGCGGATCCGTCTGGGAGAAGAAACGTTGACCCGCCAGGTCGAGGCCGGCACCGGAGAAGGCAACCAGAACGACCTCACCCTCCACTTCGGGCTGGGGGCGCACCAAGGCCCCGTGGACCTCGAGGTGCTTTGGCCGAACCAAACGGTGCAGACGGTTCGAGGCGCCCGGCCCGGAACCATCGTCGAGGTTCGGTTTGCGCCCAAGTCTCTCAACAGGGACTGAGTCGGGTTGAACGGTTGAAGTGACGGTCGCAAATACCCTGGGTTCCACCCCCGCTGGATGGGCGCGCTGAGACTCTCTGCTCGGACGTGGAACTCACGCCCGTCGAGCGGGCGTGGCACCCGCTCACACACGGCTAGCCGTTTGTTGGGAAGCCCTCGGGCTTGGGGATGTTCTCCATCAGTTTCGCCACCCCCTGCATGGGGGTCAACTGCCCGTGGATCACAAGGTGGATCGTCTCGAAAATCGGAGTCTCCACCGCGTGCCGGCGCCCCAACAGCACGGCCGCGGCGCTGGTGGGTACGCCCTCGGCCACCTGGCCGATCGCCTCGAGCGCGTCGGCCAACGAACGCCCCTCGCCCAACGACCGACCCACCCGGTAGTTCCGCGACAGGCTGCTGGCCGCGGTGGCGAACAGGTCGCCGACCCCCGCCACCCCCATGAACGTCTCCACGCGCGCACCCATCGCCACCCCCAGCCGCGTCATCTCGCGCAGCCCACGCGCGAGCAAGGCGCCCTTCGTGTTGTCCCCGAACCCCAGACCGTCCGAAATGCCCGCGCCGATCGCCAGCACGTTCTTCAGCGCGCCCGCCAGCTCCACGCCGCGCACGTCGTCGCTCAGATACACCCGGAACGTGCCGCAGTTGAACAGCAGCGCGACCTCGCGCGCCGACTCCAAGCTCCGCGCCGCCGCCACCGCGACCGTGGGGATCTTGCGCGCGACCTCCACCGCCAGGTTCGGACCGCTCAGCACCGCAACGTCCGCGTCGGGACGCACCTCGGCGGCCACCTCGGCCGCCAGCTTGGCCGAGCCCGGCTCCAACCCCTTGCTCACCAGAATCGCGCGCGGCGCCGCGCCCGTCAAAAACGGCATCACCTCGCGCACCGCATTCGAAGGAACCGCTACGATCCACACCCCGCATTCCGGCAACGGCTCGCCGTCCCACGCGACCTCCAACCCGTCGGGGAACGCGAACCCGGGCAAATAGCGCAGGTTCTCGCGCGCCTGCCTCATCGCCTCGACTTCGTCGCGCTCGCGGCCCGCCAGCCGCACGGGGTGGCCGTTGCGCGCCAGCAAGATCGCCAGCGCCGTGCCCCAACTGCCGGCGCCTAGAACCGTGACCGTCATGCAGGCAGATTACTCTGGCATTGAGGCACAGAAGGGATTGGCACGCAAAGGACGCTAAGGGCCGCTAGGGGAAGCTCTTGGAAGAGGCGCGGTGGCGCTGTGGCGGTGGTTTGACTTCCGGCATCGGTGCGTTGGGGTCGGGCGGGGTTTTGAGGTCCTTCGCCAACGCCGGGTCGAACATCTCCGCGATCGCCAGGGCTCGCTTCTGGTTCGGACCGTCCCCCCACGCGAGCTGCACCAGCCCATCCAGGCCGCCCGCCTCGAGCATCCGCGCCCGCGCAGCCACCGGAACCCCTTTCTCCAAGAACTCCAGCCCCGCGGCCTGGACGTCCGCGTTCGATGCGTGGCACAGCGACGTCGCGACGTGCGCGGCATGGGGCACGTACCACTCCTGGCCCCCCGGCTCGAACAACGGCGCGAACGCCCCCACGTTTTTGCGCACCCACGCCGCCAACCCCTTCGCATCGTGGCGCGTCAACCCGTCCACGAGCCACTCGATCTGCCCCGCCTCCGCGGCGTGCGCGAGGAGCAGCTTCGGATCCCATACCCCCTTGTACTTCGCTTCGTCGAGCGGAACGCCGTATAGGTGTGCAAGCTCGTAGATACCCACGAGATAGTGCGACGTGCTCACCCCGATTCCGAGCCGCTCGTTGATCTGGTCGATCGAGGCGCCGTCGCGGTACGCCCACAGCTGTGCCTGATTCCAGGGTCCGCGGAAGCGCTGCTGCGAAATGGCGAATCCGAGGTCGAGGATCGTCGGGTCCGTGGTCGCGACCAGCGAATAGCCCACCTTCCCGTCGGGCTGCTTCTTCGCCATGTCGAGGCACGCCATGTACCCTTCGACCGCATCAACAACGGAGGGGCCGTGGCGGACGATGATCTCGGCGGTCGAGTTGGGCGGAATGTCCCATTGGAGGAAGTCGAGGTTCACCATGCTCTGGAATCCTCCGCTGTCGGGCTTGAACGTTGTTCCCGGCAGGAGGCCCATGCTGACGAGTTGCCCCGTCGCGTTGGTGGTCTCGAGGCTGAAGTTGTTGAGATCCTTCGCCTGGATACGGGTCGTGACACCGAACTTCGATGCGTCACCACCGGGAACCGCACAGTACTTCCCATCGCCCTCGTTGTCGATCACCAGACCCCCGACCTTGTAGCCCTTCCCCGGTTGGGGATTGGGAAGCATCATGCCGTGCGTCCAGGTGCCCGTGGGATTGGGAATCAGAAGACCTTTCGTATCGATGGCCCGTCTCTGCTCCGGCACGATCTGGCATGCGCAGCTCTCCACGGGATCCTCCTCGTGAAAGGCCTGATGCGGGATCTTGATCGTGCCCACGAGCGATGTGGCGTTGGCCAGCAGACGACCGTCCTTCACCACCGAGTAGGCGCAAAACAGCGAATAGAGACTGTAGTGGAACGTCCGCGACTGCGAGGAGCAAGGTTTGTCGTTCCAGTGTCCGCTCTTGTAGGTGTAGGTGTATTCCGACACGTGGTCTTGGATCGGCTTCATCGCCGCGTCGCGGACCTGGTTGGCCAAAGGGCCGGCTTGCGAGGCTCTCCCCCCGGCCTTGGCGATCTCCTTCGCCACCCCGGCTTCCCAAGAGGGGGCGCCACCCCCGGGTGCCGTCTCGAACTCGAACTCGGGCGTGAACGTGTGCTGGTGCAGCGCCGTGCAGGCCGAGTCGCACGTCGTGTCGCATTGCTGGTGCGAGAGGTGCTTCTTGCCGTTGCAAGCGAGCACGCACGTCGCCTTGAACGGGTACTCGCCGCTCGTCACGTGCGCCCAATAGGAGTGCGTCGTGACCGTAATCCCGCCACCCACATATCGCCGCCCCTCCACCGAGTCGGAAGGAACGTCCTTGTGCGGGATGTTGTCGGGCGCGCCGGTCTTGGTCCGCCCCTGCATGGAGATGTTCCCTGGCGCGCTGGCGATGGACAGGGCGAGGATCGCGGAAATCCACATGCGGACAGTATAAGTAACTGCCACGTTGCATGCAATGGACGGTAGGGGGCGTGTTGCACGCAAGGAACGCGAAGGGCGCAAAGGAAGGTTCGTCCGCCGTCATCCCGAGCGGCCGCCACCCAAGTCATCCCG
The DNA here is from genome assembly GCA_023957775.1 of Fimbriimonadaceae bacterium. Lineage (NCBI taxonomy): Bacteria > Bacillati > Armatimonadota > Fimbriimonadia > Fimbriimonadales > Fimbriimonadaceae > Fimbriimonadaceae bacterium. Next base: position 42,086 of record JAMLGR010000009.1, read on the forward strand.
ACCAAGCCCACCAGGCATTCCTGCCAGTTGGCCTTCCGGTCCCGACGTCGCATACTGGTAGGGTGAATCGTTTGCTTCTCGCCAGCCTTGCCCTGCTCCCCGCCGCCGCGGGAGCGAACGTCCTTTACGACGGCTCCTCCGGCGTCCTGCCCGACGACGCTTCGTGGGGGTGGAGCTATGCGGCGACCGGCGGGAGCGCTTCGACGGGCGGCGGAATGGCGAACCTCGACACCACGGCGAACGACCTCTTCGCCGCAGGTTGGGGACGCACCGCACCGTTCAGCCTCGATGCGAGCACCGGCTTCACCGTCCGCTTCGACATCCAAATCCAAGCGGAAACCCATAGCGCGGCAAGCGCGGACAAGAACGGCGACGGCCTCGCGGACCGGGCCGGTTTCAGCATCATCGTCCTGGGGAGCGACGCCAAGGGGGTCGAGCTGGGATTCTGGCAGGACGAGGTTTGGGCCCAGCAGGAGACGCCCCTGTTCATCCACTCGCCGTCCAGCGAACGCGCGTTCCTCGACACCACGAGCCTCACGCGATACGACCTCACCATGGTCGGCAACGCGTTCGAGCTGAAGGCCAACGGGACAACGATCATGAACGGCACCCGGAAGGACTACTCCGCGTTCACCGGGTTCCCGGACCCTTACGAAACCCCCGACTTCCTGTTCTTCGGCGACAACACCACTTCGGCCTCGGGCCGAGCGGGCGTTTCTTGGGTCGAAGCCAACCCAGTTCCCGAACCCGCCACCCTGGCGGTTCTGGCGATGGGCGCCCTCGCCCTTCGTCCGCGCCGCCGACGGTGACGGGACGGTATCGTCCTGATATGTCCGACTTCGCCGCATCCTGGACGCTTTCGCGCGGGCGCTTCAACGCCGAGCTCGAGGGCCTGTCCGCCGAACAGTTGAACTGGAGGCTCCACTCCAACGCCCTCACCATCGGCGAGATGGCGCTCCACGTGGCGGGTGTGGAGGTCTCATTTCTCTCGCAGTTGCTCGGGACGGCGCTCTCGCCCCTTCATGCGCGCATCAAGGCGGCGGCGACCGAGGGGGTCGTGAACGACCACCCCTTCCCCTTCGCGGCCGAAGAGATCACCCCGACGCTGGTCGCGGAGGCCCTGGCGGACGCCCGCGCGATGGTCGAGCCCGTAATCGGCAATCCGTCGGACGCGGTCCGCGCCAAGGAGATCGTGAGCGCGCTCGGACCGGTGATCGACGGTACCGGCGCCTTGGCGCGCATCGCGTTCCACTCGGGCTACCACCAGGGGCAGGTGCACCTAATCCGCACCGCTCCCGGATTTCCGGCGTAGAAACGGCTCGCGCTGGGCACACCCCTCGGCAGAAGCCGGACGCCTCCGTGTATGATTCTAGGGAACTCGCCATGGATCGCAGGAAGACGCTTTCGGAACGCGAACACCAACTGCTCGACCTTGCGGCGTCGGGACACACCGACACGCGCATCGCGCATCTTCTCGGGATCAGCGAGGCGACGGTCGCGACGTACTGGGGGCGCATCCGGATCAAGCTGGGCCCCCTCAACCGCTCCGAACTCGTGGCGCGCTTCGTCCGCGAACAGTCTCAAGAGCTTGTGGATGAGCTGAAGCAGCGCAACCAGCAGCTTCTGACCGAGCTGCGCGAGCACAGCGCCCAGCCTCCAGTGGAGAACGACTCTTTCTACCGCGACCTGATCGAGCACGCTCCCGACGCCATCCTCATCGTGAACGAGCAAGGGGTCATCGAGACGGCCAACCGGGAGACCTGCCGCCTGTTCGGCTACGAGCTGGGTCAACTCGAGGGCCAGGATTTGACGGTGCTCATTCCCGATCGGTATCGCGAGGTCCACAAACGCCACCGGGAGGATTACACGTCGGGCGCGGATCGGAGGCGCATGGGCGAGCACCTCTCCACCGTGGGAAGGCACCGGCTGGGCCGCGAGTTTCGCATCGCAGCCACGCTGGCGCCCGCCGAATCGGCGGCGGGAATGCGCATCATGTGCATCATCCGCCCCGCCGGAGAAGCCCCTTAGGCCCCCGTGACCGCACGCCCGACGAGCGGGCGTGGCACCCGATACCCGACTCCCACTCCTGCCGCCGCTCCCAAGCCGCTCAAGGCCCACAAGAGGGCGGGCCGACCGTCTGGGGGGTTAGACGATCGGCCCGCAAGAGGTGCAATTGGCTTATGCGGGCGATGCCCGATTCGCCTAACCAAGTACCCGATCGGCTGAGCGGATCGACACCTTGCGGGGTCTGATCGCCTTCGCCTTCGGGACAACGACTGTGAGGATGCCGTTGTCGAACTTGGCTTCCACGTTCTCAGGGGTCAGGGGCTCGTCGAGCTTGAACGATCGCAGAAAAGCGCCATGGCCCCGCTCGAGACAGACGAACTCTTCCTTTCGCCCCTCGTCGCCGAACCCGCGCTCTCCGCGCACCGTCAGGAGGTCGCCCCGCACCTCAACCTCGACGTCTTGCTCTGTGAGCCCAGCGAGCTCGAACAAGAACGTCCATTCGCGATCAGTCTCGCGAACATCGATTGGAGGAATCCACCGCGGCGACGCCAACTCACCCAACCAACGCTCCCGCGCCTGACCGAAAAGGTCCGGGCTTGAAACGTCGGGGACGAACCGAGTCGTCATGATGGCAAATCCTCCCTGGCCAAGCGAACTTGACTGACTTCAGTGTGGGGGCAGACCCCGGCTCCGGCAAGACACCCTTTCCCCGTCATTCATTCCGAGGACAGAATCCGGGTGCCGCATGTAGATGGTTTGGATGACAGGGAAGCGTCTACTGGAGCATCTGCCAGGTCGTCCGTACACTCATAGGAGTCGACATGCGCGTCATCCTAGCTACAGACGGAGCGATCGAGGCGGACCTCGCGGAAGCGGTCTGCTCAAAGTTGCCTCTGCCCCCCGGCAGCATGGTCACCGTCGCGATGGCCGTGCACACCAGCGTGCCGATCGGGATCGGCCTGATCCCCGAAGCCACGCTGGCTGCCGACACCTGGATCGGCGAGAACCAGCGCATCCAGCGCATGGTCGCAGACCAGACGTTGCGGCGCGTCCACGAACGGATCGAGCAGCAGGGATTCCAAGCCGAAATGGCCCTGCTCGACGGAGACCCTGCGGAGCAGATCGAGCGCTTGGCGCAGGAGAAGGACGCCTCGCTGGTCGTCGTGGGAAGCGGCGTCACGGGAAGCGTGACCGCCATGCTTCTGGGGAGCGTGTCGAGACACCTTGTGCTCCACTGCGGCGCCTCGGTGCTGGTGGGCAAGCACTTCCAAGAGGTGCCTCCCGAGGGTTCGTACCAGCGCATCGTCGAGAAGGAGCATCTCGACGCGTTGCTCGCCGTGGACGGATCGCCCGGTTCGGACATGGGGATCCAGAGCCTTGAGGCGTTCCCTGACCCGGTGTTTCGCAAGCTGTTTGTCCTCTGCGTGGACAATGTGCCGAGCTGGCCGATCGTGCGCGCCAGCGACCGAACGACGGGCGCCCAAGCCGTGGCCGAACTGGCCGCACAGCGCTTGCAGGGCTGCGCGGCCGAGGTGATCCCCATCACGTCGGCGGGACGCCCCTCGGCCGCCATCGCGCACGAGGCGAAAACGCACGATGTGGACCTGATCGTTCTCGGCGCGAACCGCCACGGAACCATCGAACGGCTCCTCACGGGAAGCTGCGCGTACGAGACCGCCACTGCGGCCCCCTGCTCGGTGCTGATCGTGCGCGATGTGCTGCCCTTCGGATAGCGGGGGAACTCAAAAGTGCTCGCCGATAGCGGCCATCTTCGCGCCGCCGTCCGCGTATCCGATCGCGTTCGCCCCCTGGTTCCGGCCGGGATTGGGAAGCTGGGTGAGGTCGGGCAGTATAGGGCTCTAATCGAAATGTACAGGGTTTTGGCCGATTCGGAACCCACCGCCCGCCCCCGCACGGTAGATTTACGTAGCTCCTCGGGAGGGAGGCTTTTGCCCATGACTGCGTTCTTTTCTTCCCGGCGCGCCTGCGCGCCCGCTTCTTCGTCGTTCCTCCGCCTTGCCCTGTTGGCCGGCCTGAGCCTGTGCGCCGCGCAAGCCCCCGCTCAGGGCCACACCATCGGCACCGCCGTGCTCGCGGGACTCGAAGGCAACCGGGCGAACTGGGCCCTTGCCAATCGGTTCACATCCGAGGCGCTGCGCCCGTTCGTCTACAGCACCTCGATCCAACCGCGGTTTATCAACGACACCGACTCCTTCTGGTACTCGTGGCGAAGCAGCGACGGCACGACCTTCACCGTGGTCGACCCCAAGGAGAAGTCCAAAAAGCCACTCTTCGACAGCGCGGACATGGCCGCCAAACTCTCCGAGGCCACCAAGAAGCCGTTCGACGTCAACACGCTTCCCATCACCACGCTCACGTTCTCCAAGGATGCAAAGACCATCTCCTTCACCGCGGAAGGCCTGCGCTTTGAATACAACCTGGAAACCCAGGTGCTGAAGACCCTGGGCAAAGCCCCGACGCCCCCTGCGGGCGGCGGTGGCGCGTTCCAGGGGCGCGGGGGCGGAGGGGGACGCCGAGGCGGCCAGGGAGGCCCTCCCGGACAAGGGGGTCGCACCAGCTTCAAGAACGAGTCGCCCGACAAGAAGGCCTACGTCTACGCGCAGGACCACAACCTGTTCTACGTGGACGTCTCGGACGAAGAGCACCCCATCCAGCTCACCAAGGACGGCGAGGAGAACTACAGCTTCGGCGCCCGGGGCCAGGGCGGCGGCTTCCAAAGACAGCAACAACAAGAGGAGGAGCAGCAGCAACAGGACGAAGGCGAGCAGACGGGCACCGAGCGCCCCGCCCCGGAAACGCGCGTGCGGGCCAACGTCACGTGGTCGAAAGACTCCAAGTCCTTCTTCGTCACGCGGACCGACTCCCGCAAGGTCGCCGAGCTCTACCTCGTCAACGTGTTGGCCGAGCCCCGGCCCACGCTGATGTCGTACAAGTACTCGATGCCCGGCGAGGAGAACGTGCCCCAGCAAGAGGTGTTCGCCTTCGACCCCGCCACGAAAACGCTCAAACGGCTCAAGGTCGAGAAGTGGAAGGACCAGCGCGTCTCCGAGATCGACTGGCGCGAAGGCTCCTCGACCAAGCTTCGGTTCCTGCGGCGAGATCGCCTGCAGCGCAACAGCGAGTTCTGCGAGATGGACCTCGCCAGCGGCGAGACCACGTGCCTTATCCCCGAGTCCATCGTGGACGGGTTCCTCGAGCGCCAGCCCACGAAGGAGATCAAGCCCGGAGGCGACTTCATCTGGTGGTCGGAACGTTCCGGCTGGGGACACCTCTACCGCTACGATTACGAGGGCAAGCTCCTCAACGCGATCACCTCCGGTCCGTGGCGGGTCGAAGGCGTGACGGCCGTCGATCCCAAAACCGAGGAGGTCTGGTTCACCGCCACGGGCCGCGAGAAGGGCGAGAACCCCTACTACACCCACCTCTACCGGGTGAAGTTCGACGGCTCGGATCTCAAGCTCATCGATCCCGGCGATGCCGACCACAGTTCGACCCTTGCCCCCTCACGCAAGTTCGCGGTCGACGTGTTCTCGCGCGCGGACATGGCCCCCAAAGCCGTGGTGCGCGACGCGAACGGCAAGGTCGTCATGGAACTCGAGGAGACGGATCTCACCCGCCTTCGGGAAACGGGCTGGCAGATGCCGGAGACCTTCCAGGTGAAAGCCGCGGACGGGACGACGGACATCTACGGCGTGATGTGGAAGCCGATCGACTTCGACCCCGCCAAGAAGTATCCGATCATCGCCAACGTCTATCCCGGTCCGCAGACGGAGAGCGTCATCAGCACGTTCAGCGCGACGGCGAACAACCAGCGGATCGCGCAACTCGGGTTCATCGTGATCCAGATCGGCAACCGTGGGGGCAACCCGAAGCGATCGAACGCGTACCACAGCTTCGGCTACTACAACCTGCGGGACTACGGCCTGGCCGACAAGAAGGCCGGCATCGAGCAGCTCGCGCTTCTCCACCCGTGGATCGACATCGACCGGGTCGGCATCTACGGCCACTCGGGCGGCGGGTTCATGACCGCCGCCGCGCTGATGCAGCCTCCGTACAACGACTTCTTCAAAGTCGGCGTGTCGAGCTCGGGCAACCACGACAACAACATCTACAACCAGAACTGGTCCGAGCAGAACCACGGCCTCAAGGAGGTTATGGAGCTGAAGGACGGCGAGTTCGTGTCCAAGTTCGAGATCAAGGTGCCGACGAACATCGAGCTGGCGCCGAACCTCAAAGGCAAGCTGCTCCTGGTGACCGGGGACATGGACAACAACGTGCACCCCGGCAACACGATCCGGCTCGTGAACGCCCTCATCAAGGCGAACAAGCGGTTCGACCTCATGATCATGCCGGGCAAGGCCCACGGCTACGGCGACATGCAAGGCTACTTCAACCAGATGCTGATGGAGTACTTCGCCGAGCACCTGCTGGGCGACAACTACCGCAACAGCGCGGACATGGACGACCATCGGGGAGGGTAGGAGTCGTTTATCGTTTGTCGTTTATCGTTTGTCGTTTGTCGTAGGAACGGTATGGGCTCCATTTGGACGAGCGACCGGATCGGACCCTTCCTGATCCGGCAGATCTTCGGTGGCGTTCTTCTCTTGGGCGCCACCGTCCTGTCCTTTGCCGTCGGGGTCAATCCGCTCGACGACCTCAACGGGATGTTCGGCCTTTGGGCCCTGTTCTCCATGTCGCTGATGGTGCCGCCCAGATGGCTCGCCTGGGCCCTCGCGTTCGACGGTCTGGCCCTCGCCGTTCTCGGGGTCTACTGGCTGCTGCAGTGGAGCGGAGGGAACGGCAAGGCCCTCTCTCCAGCGCTGGGGTTCCTCTTTGCTTCGCTCTGTTGTTTCGCCGCCGGCAGAATCGCCTCGCGAGGCAAAGCACGCTCAGAAAAGTGCTAGCCCGATTCCCGATTCCCGATTCCCGACTCCCGACTCCCGATTCCCGACTCCCGTCCCTACCCCTTCAGCCCCGTCGCCGCGATCCCCTGAATGAACTGCTTCTGCGTGAAGAAGAACAGGATGATCACGGGCGCGACCACGATCGTCGAGGCGGCCATGAGCAGATTCCACTGCGTGCCGCCGTGCTGGCTTTGGTAGAACTGCAGCCCCAGCGAGAGCGTGAACGTGTCCTGGTCCTGCAGGTAGATGAGCGGTCCGAGGAAGTCGTTCCACGTGGCCATGAAGTGGAACAGGGCGACCACGGCGAGCGCCGGCTTGGCGAGCGGGACGATCACATCGCGGAAGATGCGCCACTCGGAGGCGCCGTCGAGCTTCGCGGCCTCGGAGAGCTCGAACGGGATGGTGCGGAAGAACTGGCGGAGCAGGAAGATGCTGAACGCGCTGCCAAAGAACGTCGGCACCCAGAGCGGCCGAAACGTGCCGATCCAACCGAGGTTGCGAAACAGCTCGTAGATGGGCACCATCAGCACAGGGAACGGAACCATCATCGTGGCGAGCGTGACGGCGAACGCGATGTCCCGTCCGGGCCACCGAAGCCGTGAGAACGCGTACGCCACCACGGAGTTGGAGAACAAGGTTCCGGCGACGCCGAGGATCGCCAACAGCAACGTGTTGCGCGCGTAGATCACGAACGGGATGAACCCGACCTTGTCGCTCCCGTACGTGATCGCGTCGACGTAGCTCGACCAATTCCAGTGCTTGGGGATCCACGTCGGCGGAATCTGCATGGTCTCTTCGATCGGCTTGACCGAGGTGGAGAGCATCCAGATGAGCGGAAACAGGAAGAGGATGGACAGCACGACCAGCACGACGTGGATCAACGTGATGCGCCACACCTGGGTGCGCTTCATCGAGATCCCCTTCCTAGGCCCCATCTTCCCGTTCACCGCTGGCTCCTTGAGATGGGACCTCGTGCGACCAACGACCAACGACGATCGACAAACGCTCCCATCAGCCCCCTCCGTAGTGGACGTGCTTGTCCGTCAGGCGCAGGCTCACCAACGTGAGCACCAGGATGATGATGAACATGATCCAGCCCATGGCGCACGCGTAGCCCATCTTGTGGTACTTGAACGCGTTGTCGAACAGGTAGGTCGTGTAGAAGTAGGTCGAGCGCGCCGGGCTGCCGTTGGGGAACATCACGTAGGGCACCGTGAAGATCTGCAGCGTCCCGATGATGCCCATGATCAAGTTGAACAGGATCACCGGCGAAATCATCGGCAACGTGACGTTTCGGGTCCGTTGCCAGGCGCCCGCGCCATCGAGCTCGGCGGCCTCGTAGAGCGATGTCGGGACGTCCTGCAGACCCGCGAGGTAGATCACCATCGCGTTGCCCATGCCCCACACCCCCATCAGCACCAACGCGGGCTTCGACCACATCGGGTCGGTGAGCCAGTTCGGCGCAGGAAGGCCCACGCCTCGAATGGCCTGGTTCACCAGCCCGTGCTCGCTGTTGAACATCCACAGCCAGAGCACGGCGAGCGACACCATCGGCACGAGTGACGGCAGGAAGAAGATCGTCCGGTACACGGTCTGGCCGCGCACCTTCGTGTTCAGCAGCATGGCCAAGCCGAGCGCCACGACCATGCCCAACGGCAGCGCGAAGGCCGCGTAGTAGAACGTGTTGCCCAGCGTGGCCCAAAACAGCTCGTCGGCGAACAGGCCCTTGTAGTTCGCGCCGCCGATCCATACCGGCGCCTTCAACACCGAGTAATCGCAGAACGAGTAGTAAAGCGAAGCGAGGAGCGGATAGAGCAGAAAACCCGAAAACCCGATGATCCACGGCGCCGCGAACAACAGGGCGATGCGCGTTTCCGACCGGCGCTGGCGACCGGGCCCGACCTTCTGCTGTCGGTCGGGGGTCACCTGTTTCCCTCCCGCGCCTGCTGGCGCATCAGGTAGTCGTCCAACTTCGCTTGAACCCGGACTTGGACGTAGTCGAGGGCTTCCTTCGGGGTCTTCCGCATGAGCGCGATCTCGTCGAACGCGGCGTTCAGTTCGGCGCTGTACTCCGGCCAGATCGCCAGTTTTGGCGGCGAGACCACGGCGACCTTGCCCGGCAGCTCCGCGAACAGGCGGATGTTGGGGTTCTTGCTCGTCTGCCAGAAGTGATCGCTCACCTTGCGCAAGGGAGAGTGTTTGCGCTGTCCCAGGCACAGCATCTCCATGGCCTTCTGCGACTGCACGTAACGGATGAACTCGAACGCCTCGTCGGGGTGCTTCGCGCCGCGTGGAATGACCAGAATGTCGAGGTCGGCGAACGTCAGTCCCGAGAGATCGGGACGATCCGCGGGGTGGGGAAACGGCACCGCGGCCCACTCCAACTTCGGGGCGAACTGGGAGATGAAGTTGAACATCCAGACGCCCTGGAGCTCCATGGCGACCTTCTCCGCCAGGAAGGCGTTCTGAGGCGACGCGAAGTTGCCGAACCCGCTTCGGAACGACTGCAGATCCGACGCCCCGTACCGCTTCGAGTAGCCCTGCACCCACTCGAACGCCCGCACATTCTCAGGAGAGTTGGCCGTGATCTTGTCCTTGCCGTCCCACAGCTTGCCGCCGAAGACGAACCCCCAGCCCCAGTTCCACCACCCGGGCTCGGCGGGCAGGAAGCCCGATTGGACGACCCGACCGCTTGCGTCCCGCTTGGTCAGCTTCTCGGCCATGGCGTCCATCTGCTCGATGGTCTCCGGCGGCTTCTCGGGGTCCAATCCCGCCTGTCGGAACAGCCGCTTGTTGTAGTGGAGGGCGGTCGAGGCCGGGGTGGTCGGGAGCGCATAGAGGCCGCCGCGGATCGAACAGATATCCCAGTAGATCGGGATGTAGTCCTCCTCCTTGATGCCGAACTTGCGGCAGTAATCGTCGAGGGGCAGGATCGCTCCGTCGTCCACGTACCAGGCCACGTTGGGACCATACAGTCCCGCCACATCGGGCGGGTTCCCACCCGCCGTGGCGAAGAGCGTCTTGTCTTCGATGCCTGCGACCGAGAGCATCTTCACGAAGATGCGGTTCTGGCTGCGGTTGAACTCGTCGACCACGGCCCGCATGGCGTCTCCCTCGAAACCCGTCCATTTCTCCCAGTAGGTCACGACCACGCGATCGCCCTGGGGCGGAGGTGCCGTGACCCGCTCCGAGGCCACGAAGGCTGCCAACACCACGATGCCGATAAGAGGCATGCCGAGTTTGGGGAGCGTCGACACCCCACCATCTTCGCACATTCGAGCGCCTCGGCGAAATCTAGGTCGTCCGCACTACACTTGGGGGAGCGATGAACGTCTGCGTCTACGACCCTCCCCGGGACTTCACCCCGCTGTTCCTCGCCGTGGACGACGAGGGCCGACTTGCTCGACTGGGCTTTGTCGGCGGGCGTTTCCCCGCCGAGCGGCATGCGCGCGAGGGAGACCGGGAGGACCCGGGCGCCTGCGCCCACGTCGCCGAGCAACTGGACGCCTACTTCCGACGCGAGCGGACGCGCTTCGAGCTGGAGCTCGCCCTCTCGGGCACCGAGTTCCAACTCGCCGTGTGGCAGTTGTTGCAGACGATCCCGTACGGCGAGACCACCACGTACGGGCAGATCGCCACACGGCTGGGGCGCCCCGACGCGAGCCGCGCCGTCGGCGCCGCCAACGGCGCGAACCCGATCGCCATCGTGATTCCGTGCCACCGCGTCATCGGCGCCAGCGGCGCCCTCACGGGCTTCGGAGGCGGCCTCCCGCTCAAGGCAAGGCTGCTGGAACTCGAGCAAGGCTCCCTGTTCGATTGAACTTGAGAGCGCGCGACTTGACTCTGGGAGTGCGCGACCTTGGTCGCCGCCCTGAACCCGAGCGGCTTGCCGCGAGTCCCGAAGACTCTGGGAGTGCGCGACCTTGGTCGCCGCCCTGAACCCGAGCGGCTTGCCGCGAGTCACGAGCGCCGGGCAAGCCCGGCGGAACGAAGGCGACGCGCAAGCGCGCGCACTCCCACGTGGAACGAAGGCGTCGCGCAAGCGCGCGCACTCCCACGTGGAACGAAGGCGGCGCGCCGCGCGCACTCCCACGTGAGGCCTAGGGCCGGCCGTAGCGCAACGCGCGAAGGACGGTGTCCTCCACCACGACGAACGACGGGAACCGCAGGAGGTCCAGGGCGCGGCGCAGCTTGGAGCCGCGCGGTGAAACCACCCTCAGCCGAACCTGCGCGGCGTCGGCCATGGCGCTCACGCGCTCCAGGGCTTCGAGGCCGCGGGGATCGAACGCCTCGACCCGGGTGAGGTCCAACACCACGACCTTGGCGCCCGTGAAGACCTCGGCCACCTCGGGGTCGCCGAGCAGGGGGCCGTCAAGCGTCCCGAGGACCTCGACGAGCGTCGCGCGACGCAACGCGCGCACGCAAATTTGAAACGGATGAGCAACGGTCAACGCCATGATCGCTCGGGGGTCCTTCCCCTCCTCTTGGACTCTTCTTCCACAGGTGTTCGTTCAGCCATCCCGTCAATCCTCGTAGGACAACAGCCCCTCGACATCGCCGTCCGCCCGGAGCGTGCCCCCCACGACACTGTGCCTCAGGGTCCCGCCCACGCGGACGTCCGCCCCGGGCAACACCACACAATCCTCGAGGCGCCCGCACGCGACGGATGCCCCTTCGCCAACCACGACGCCGGGCCCGACCTCGCCGCTCGCCCGAGCCCCCTCGGCGATGAGCGATCCCCCCTTCACCAGGTAGGCGCTGGTGGCCAGGAACGAGTCCAGGGTTCCGGTGTCGAACCAGTCGCCCGTGTACACGCCGGCGAGCACCGTCTCGCCGCGGTCCACCAACGTCTGGATCGCATCCGTGATCTCGTATTCGCCCCGCGCGCTCGGCTGGAGGGTGGGGAGCACGCTCCAAATCTGGGGACCGAAGAAGTACATGCCCGCCATCGCCAGGTTCGACTCCGGCTGCGAGGGCTTCTCCACCAACTTCACGATGCGCTCGCCGTCCACATTGGCAACCCCGAAACGCGACGGGTCTTCCACGGGCTTGACGATGTTGAGGTTGGCGCACCCCGACTCGGTGAACCGCTTGGCAAACGCTTGAAATCCCTCGCTGTACATGGCGTCCCCGAGGTAGAGGACGAACGAATCGCCGCCCACGAACCGCTCGCAAAAACCAGCGGCATGGGCCAGACCTTTCGGCTCGGTCTGCCTCACGTAGCTCAGACTCACGCCGTACGCCGAACCGTCACCCAGCGCTTCGCGCATTTGGGGTTCGGTTTCGCCGACCACGATGCAGATCTCCGTCACCCCGATCTCCTTCAGGCGATCGAACGCGTACTCCAACGTCGGGCGGTTCGCCAGAGGCAGGAGTGGCTTGGGGATGCGATGGGTGACGGGGTAGAGCCGCGAGCCTTTTCCAGCGGCGAGAATCACTCCTTTCACTACCCTTAGAATACCTGCGGTACCATCTGGGCGTGCGGCCAGCCATGGATCGGCGAACCCTCTTCGGAGTGCTTCTGCTCCTCGTTGCGAGCGGGTGCAGGGAACCTGCGCCACCACCTTACGCCACCTGGACCCCCGCCCCGTCCCCGCCGGTGGTCGCGGGTCCCAACGCGTTCGACGCCTACGCCGAGGCGGCGCTTGCGGCCGAGGCGGCCACGAAGGCCGCGGAAGCCAAAGACCCCTCCCGCGGCGACCTGCTGACCCGAGTCTATTTCACCCCGGCCCTTCGACGGGACGCGCTGGCGGTGGTGGCCGGCCCGCTCTCCCGCTTGGAGCAGGCGGTCTCCCAACCGTGCACGTTTCTCTTCGTCCCCCGCAAGCCGTTCGAGAAAGCGCCCTATCAAGCGGGCTGGCGGCTGCTCGCCCGCTGCATGCTCTGGAAGACCCAGGACGCGCTCGTCGAGGAGCGTTGGGACGACGCCATCCGCGAAGCCGTGGACTTGATGAAGTTCGGCTTCGACCTCACGCAAGGGGGAGCGACCGACGCATCGCTCGGGCTGGCCGTCATCAACGAGGCGCGCGAGGCCTTGGCCCCTTCGCTCGACCAGATGCCGGCGGCAAGCCTCAACACGCTCTCCCTGCGCGTCGGCAACCTTCTCGAAGCCGCACCCGGACTCGAACCCATGATCGCCAACGAGCGCCTGCAGATGCTCGGCGCGGTCCAGTTCGTCCAGGACGCGTATCGGGACCGCACCCTGGCCGAGTTGGAGGCCAAGCTCGGGTCCGATGTGAAAAACGCCGTGGAGTATTTGGACGCGATGCGGCCCAAGGACCGGAAGGAGCGGCCCGGCTACTTCCAGGGCTTCGCGCAAGAGGCCGAGGACCATTGCAACTGGCTTCGCCAAGTCGCCGCCGTGCCCGCTGCAGAACGGAAGTCGATCGGCGACCCAAAGACCGTGGAGCTGAGGCCGTGGCGGCGTCTGGCCAAGCAGTTCTTCCTCGCCGCGGACCCCCTGCTGGACGTCCACGACGCGACCCTCGCCCGCACCCGCCTCCTCTGCCTGGAGGCCCAGATCCAGCGAGCGATCAAGTCCACCGGCTCCGCTCCCAAGGATTTGTCCGAGTTTCGCGCGGATCTTAAGACAGATCCATACACGGGACAGGAGTTCGTGTACCGGGCCGCCGGAGGGGTGTACTCTCTTTACAGCGTGGGGCCCGACTTCGAGGACGACGGAGGGGACACCGACGAGAGTTTCACCACCCCCGACCTGAGGTTGGAACGCGCACCCGGGTAGCACGCCCAGCTAGCACGCCCGATGAACGGGCGTGGCACCCGAACCGACCAAACGACCCGAACCGAACGAACCCCGAAGGTCGAACCCCAAGCAGAGGTGCCACGCCCGTTCAGCGGGCGTGTCTACCCAGGCCAAACGGCTTGCAGCGCCTCTGCGAACAGCTCGTTCTCTTCGGGGGTGCCGACACTGACCCGCAACCACTGCGGATGCCCCAGCCCCCGCACGATCACGCCCTTCCGCAACAGGCCGTCGAGCACGGGCGCCGCTGGGCGGCCGAGATCCGCGAACACGAAGTTTCCGTAGCTCTCGCACGGCTCGACTCCCACGGCGCGGAACGCGCCGGCAATGGTCTCCAGCCCGAGCCGGTTGTTCTCGATCGTTCGCGCCAGATGCGCCTCGTCGTCGAGGGCGGCCATCGCCGCGGCCTGGGCGAGCGAGTTCACCGAGAACGGCTCGCGAATGCGGAAGAGCGCGTCGGCGATCACGGGCGGGCACGCCGCGTAGCCCATGCGGATGCCCGCCAGCCCATACGTCTTGCTGAACGTGCGCATGCCCACCACGGGGAGCCCCTCGCGCACGTCCTCCATGCTGTCGGGGAAATCCTCCAGGTGCGCGGCGAACTCGAAGTACGCCTCGTCCAGCACGGCCAGCGTCGTCTTGGGCAGATCGCGCAGAAACGCGCGCCACTCGGTGCGGGTCACGACCGTCCCGGTGGGGTTGTTGGGGTTCGCCACGAACACGAGCTTCGTGCGCTCGGTGACCGCTTTCGCCATCGCGGACAGATCGTGCCGGAACCGCGTGTCCAGCGGGATCTTCACGAGCCGACACGGGGCGATCTGGGCCGCCGCGTCGTAGCGGACGAACGACGGATTGCCGACCATCAGCTCGTCGTCCGGCCCGAGCAGCGCAAGCCCGAGCAGGTGAATCAGTTCGTCGCTGCCGTTGCCCAGCACGATCTGCTCGTACGGCAGCGCATGGCGCTTGGCCAGCGCTTGGCGCAAGGCGTAGCCGGACGCATCGGGATAGAGGTGCATCTGGGCCGCGGCGTCGGCTGCGGCCCGAACGGCCTTCGGGGACGGCCCCAGCGGGTTCTCGTTGCTCGCGAGCTTGATCACGCGCTCCAACCCAAGTTCGCGCTGGGCCTCCTCGATGGGTTTGCCCGGCGAGTAGGGGTGCATCTTCAGCACGTTCGGACGGATCATGGCTCCGTTGTACCCGTGAGTCGGATCAGCGGACGGTCCGCATAAAGTCGGACGCGACGAACGCGCGCTCTTCAAACCCAGGACCGCGCCAGGCGGCCTCGAGGCCCATGCCGCCCGTCGCGTTGAAGTAGGCGAGTTCGAACGGGTGGGGGCCCTCGCCGAGCGCGATCACGCCTTGCTTCGCCTCCATCCCGTGCAGCCCGTCGTTGTCCACCACCAACCGGTTGGCGATCCAGAGGCGGCTGCCGTCGTCGCTGGTCAAGCGGAACGTGTAGACCCCCTCCTTGGGAACGATGAGATAGCCGGTGAACCGCAGGGCGAAGTGCTCGTCCCGCGTCCGCTCGTCGAGGGATGGAAGGGCGCAACCCTTGCTGCTTGTCGGGGAGGCCTGATCGAGATCGACCAGGCTTTGCCAGCCCTGATCGTAGACGTCGCACCAGAGCCCGGGCCAAAGGGAGGGCCGCGGGGGTCCGGAGCCCACGATCTTCGAGCGGTCGAAGCGCGTGAGATGGAGCGTCGCCGGCCACAATCCCGACTTGCGGGCCCGGAACGCCAGCGCGGTGACCGTCGCGGTGCGGTCCACGGTGAACGGGCCCTCGTACCGCTTCGATCGCGCGTTCGGCGTGGATCCGTCCAGCGTGTAACGGATGTCGCAGCCCGGAAGGTCGGCTTCCAGATGCACGGTCGTTTGCTCCAGGAAATCCGTTTCGTCCGCCTTCGCGATGACTTCGGGCGGGGCGCAGTAGAGCTCGAACGACGCGATCGTCGGCTGCTGCTTGCAATCGAGGACGCTCAGCCGCACGGCGTCCGCCGTCACCGGGGGCAGGCGAAGAATCCGCTTGGCGCCGATGGTCGTGCCTCCCTCAAACGCCGGCTTCCAACTCCCGTCCACGCGCACCCAGATCGAGAACGACTTGACGCGCTGCCCGTAGGCGATCGCCTCCTGCAGCACCACCCGATTGAACACCTGAGGCGATCCAAGCTCGATCGTGAGCCCGTCGCGCGGTGCCGCGCCGGCCCAAAAGGTGTCGGGATTGCCGTCGGTCGCGTTGGCCGCAGCGTAGGTCTTGGCCTCGGAGAAGGTGCCCGTCGCGACGACCGGCCGGCCCCGCGCAAGGTCGTGCTCGAAGATCCGGTCAAGGGCTTGCTTGAACTCGCGAAGCCGCTTCACGTCGGTTTCGTGGATGAGCCCCCTGCGGTCCGGCGGCACGTTCAGCAGCATGGACCCGTTGCGCCCCACGGAACCGTAGTAGATGTCGAGCAGCTTCTCGAGCGACTTCACCTGACCATCCTGGGACGCGTGGTAGAACCAGCCCGGCCGAATCGAGACGTCGCACTCGGCGGGCACCCAGTGCGAACCGTCCTCGTGGCCTTGCGTGAGCTGCTGGGATAGGGGCGTCCCGGGAACGAACAGGTCCCGGTTCAAGGTGCTCCAGTTGGTCTCGCCCGCGTAGCCCGCTTCGTTGCCCACCCAGCGAATGTCCGGCCCGGCGTCGCTGAAAATGACGGCGTTCGGCGCGTGCAGGCGCACCACGTCGATGAACGCGGGCCAGTCGTAGACTTGGCGCTTCCCGTTCGGCCCTTCGCCGTTGGCCCCGTCGAACCACACCTCCGAGACCTCGCCATAGCCGGTGAGCACCTCTTCCAGGCAGTTCTTGAAGACCTCGTTGTACTCGGGCGTTCCGTACAGCGGGTGGTTGCGATCCCAGGGCGAGAGATAGACGCCCAGCTTGAGACCCGCCTCGCGGCACGCGTCGCTGAGCTCGCGCAGCACGTCGCCCTTCCCGCCCTTCCAGCCGCTTTGGGCGACGGTGTGGGTGGACTGCTTCGACGGCCACAGGCAGAAGCCATCGTGGTGTTTGGCCGTGAGGATGACCGCTTTGAAGCCCGCGTCCTTGAACGCGCGCACCCACTGCCGGCAGTCGAGCTGGGTCGGTGCGAAGACCTTGGGGTCCTCGCGCCCTTCGCCCCACTCGCGGTCAGTGAACGTGTTGGGGCCGAAATGCACGAACGCGTAGGTTTCGAGCTTCTGCCAGGCGAGCTGTCGGGGTGAAGGAACGGGGAACACCTTGGGCAGGTCGCGCGGCAATTGCCCTCCCGCCATCGTCGCGAACCCCGCAAGAAGCAGCCACTCGACCATGTGGGAACGATACCTACACGTCGTTGCTCGTTTGTCGTTGGTCGTTGGTCGTTGGTGAGGCTGCCAGGCCTACAGTTCGAAGCCGACGGCCACCGGTTCGGCGTCGGGATCGGGCAGGCGCTTCAGGATCTCCCTCGCGTCGACGGGATCCACCACTTGATCGTCGCTCACGATGCGGCCGTCGCGGAACCGGACGATCCGCTTCGTGTGCTTGGCGATCTCCTCTTCGTGCGTCACGATCACAACGGTCTTGCCTTGTCGGTTCAAGTCCTGGAACAGGGCCATGATCTCTTCCGAGGTGCGCGTGTCCAGGTTGCCGGTGGGCTCGTCTCCCAGCACGATCACGGGGTCGTTCACGATGGCGCGGGCGATGGCCACGCGCTGCTGCTGGCCTCCGGAGAGTTCGTTCGGGCGGTGGTCCATCCGCTGGGCGAGCCCCACGGTCTCCAAGGCCTTGACCGCCAGCTCCTGGCGGTTCTTCACGCCCGCGTACATGAGGGGCAGCTCCACGTTCTTGAGGGCTGTGGTGCGCGGCAGGAGGTTGAAGGTCTGGAAGACGAAGCCGATGGAGTGGTTGCGAACTTCGGCCAGCGCGTTGTCGTCCAGACCCGACACATCGGTGCCGTCGAGTTTGTAGATGCCCGAGGTCGGCCGATCCAAGCAACCGACCAGGTTCATGAACGTGGACTTCCCCGAACCGGAGGGGCCCATGATCGCCACGAATTCTCCCGACTGGATCGTGAGGGTGGCCCCGCGCAGGGCGTGGACGACCACATCGCCCATCACGTAATCCTTGCACAGGTCGACGGCTTCGATCACGCGCCGGCCTCGCCCGCGATGGGATCGCCGGTCGCGACGCGAAGGCGCACGTCGGAGATGAAGTAGTCGTACACGGCTTCGACGTAGTTCGATTCGGCCGTCACGAGACTGACCAGGGCGGTCGACACGGTGACGATGTTCGTTCCCGCCGCGCCAAGGCGCTGGGCCTCGACGGCAGCTTCGTAGTTCTTGCGCGCGGCCTCGACAGCCAGCTGCGCGGCCCCGACGCGCTCGGTGTTCTGGACCAACTCCGCGTGGGCCGCTTCGATCTCCGACTCCACCGCCCTCTCGCTTTGGCTCAAGGAGCTCTTGCTGGCCTCGAGGGACGCCTTCGCCCCGCGCGCCGCGGCGCGCGATTGGCCGCCGTCGAAAAGGGGCAGCGACACCAGAAACGTCACGAAACGGCCGTCGGCCACGTCGGGTGTCACGCTGCGGTTGTAGGTCGCATCGAGCGTCCACGTGAAGCTGGCCTCGCGGTCGGCGCGACTCGCGTTCGAGCGGTCCACCTCGACGCCCAGGCGCTCGGCGATCAGGTCGGGACGCTGCCTCAGACCCCGCTCGACGAACGTGTCGAGGGATGGCACCTCCGCGAACACCTCCGGCTGAGGCTGCGGCTCGAGCGGGGGCAGGGGCTTTTCGACGTTCCACACGATCGTCGCCTTGAGCGCCGCCTGTGCCGTGCTGCTTCGGTTGCGGGCGACAAGCTGCTGCACCTTCGCGTTCAGGTAGTCGGCCCGTGCCTGGTAGACGTCCTTTTCAGGCGCGTCTCCCACTTTCACCTGGGCCTCGGTCTGGGCCAAGACCTTCTCGGCACGCCCGACCTGGGCTTCGGCGACTTTGAACAGCTCGTCGGCGCGCAGCGCATCGTAGTACTGCTGGTGCACGGCGAAGAGGATCTGCCGCACGGTCTGGATCGAGCTCTGGACCTGCGCCTCGGCGGAGGCCCGGCTCGCTCCGAGGCTCCAGTTGCGCTGGCCCGAGTCAAGCAGGCGCCACGTCGCGGAGATTTCCGACTGGCTCCCGTCGCTCGTCACGGCTCCGGGGAAGTTCGGTCCGGTTTGGCGCGAACTGTCCCACCGCCAGACCGGCGTGACCATCGGATAGAAAGCGCCGAGGGATTGGTCCACCCGACTCTTGGCCGACTGCACGTTGAGAAAGGCGGCCCGCACGTCGCCGTTTCGTTCGCGCGCCATCCTCAGGGCGTCTTCGAGCCCGAGCTTGTCTTGCGCCCACGCCGAGCCGCTGCCAGCCAAACACGCCAATAGGCCGAGCCGCACAAGTGAAGTCCACCGCATCGCTCCTCCAAGATACCGCCCCGCCAGCCTCCCGCTGAGGCTTTGGGCGGGGCTAGCCCCAAATCAGGTCGGGACGGAGCACCATGGTCTCGTCGCGATCGGGTCCGACGCTCACGATGGCGACCGGCGTCTCCGTGAACTCCTCCACGAAGCGGAGGTAGGCTCGCGCCTCTTCCGGCAGATCCTGCAGCGTGCGTGCGTCGGCGACGTCCTCGCTCCAGCCCGGCACCTCCACGTAGTTCGGGGTGAGGCGTCCCAAGTCCGTCGCGTCCGCCGGCACGTGGTCGACCGTTTCGCCGTCCAGCGAGTAGGACGTGGCCACCTTGAGGGTCTTGAATCCACGGAAGATGTCGAGCCGGGTCATGATCAGCCCGCTCAGCGAGTTCAACCGGCAGCTTTGGCGCAGGACGACGAGATCGAGCCAACCGCACCGGCGCGGGCGGCCGGTGGTCGTCCCGTACTCCTTCCCCACGCTGCGGATGCGCTCGCCCGTGGCATCGTCAAGCTCCGTCGGGAACGGTCCCTCGCCCACGCGCGTGGCGTACGCCTTGCACACGCCGAGCACCGAGTCGATATCGCGGGGGCCCACCCCGGTTCCCAGACACGCCCCACCTGCGACCGGGTGGCTGCTCGTCACGTACGGATACGTGCCCGAGTCGAGATCGAGCATCGCCCCTTGCGCGCCTTCGAACAGAACCCGCTTGCCGCTTCGAACGGCCTCCTGCAAGATGACGTCGGTGTCCTCCACGTACGGGCGCAGGCGATCCGCGTAGGCCGAGTACTCGTCGAAGAGAGGGTCGAAGGCCAAGGGCTCCTCGCCGAACATCTCGAGGAGCCGGTTCTTGTAGCCGAGCACCTCGCGCAGGCGGGTTCGAAACACCTCGGGACGCACGAACTCGCTCATCCGGATGCCGAAGCGCGCGACTTTGTCCTGGTACGCCGGCCCGATCCCGCGCGACGTGGTGCCGATCTTGTTCTCGCCGCGCGCGTCCTCTTCCAAACGGTCCAGCATGCGGTGGTACGGAAACACCAGGTGCGCGCCTTTGCTGATCAGGAGCGTGCCCAACTCCGGTTGTTGCGCGCGGGTCGCGTCCAGCTCGGCGAGCAGCCCCTTGGGGCAGATCACCATGCCACTGCCGAGCACCGCGGTCACGTGGGGGTGCAGGATGCCTGCCGGAAGGAGATGGAACTTGTACTCCTCCTTCCCGATGATGACGGTGTGCCCCGCGTTGTTCCCGCCGCTGAAGCGCGCGACCACGTCGCTTTGCGCCCCGAGCACGTCCACCATCTTGCCCTTCGCCTCGTCGCCCCACTGGGCGCCGACGATCACCAGAGTCGCCATGTCGTTTGCCTCCTCGGAGGTTCGCAAAACAAAAACCGGCGACCCTCCCGTCGAGGATCCGCCGGCCTGCTCAGCCGTTGAGCCTTATCTCAACCCGAACAGTATCGCACAAACCACAAACGACAAACCACAAACCAGGCCTTACTCTTCCTTCGGCATCCAGTGGCCCATCTTGGTGCGTTTGGTCTCCAGATACTTCGCTCGGGCCTTGGCGGGTGCGGCGACGAGGGGGACGTGTTCGACGATCTCCAATCCGTAACCCTGCAGCCCCGACACCTTGGTGGGGTTGTTGGTCATCAGGCGCAATTTGCGGAGCCCGAGGTCGGCGAGCACTTGGGCGCCGAGGCCGTAGTCGCGGAGATCGGGCTTGAAGCCCAGCGCCTGGTTCGCCTCCACGGTGTCCATGCCCTGGTCTTGGAGGGCGTACGCGCGAAGCTTGTTGAGCAGGCCGATCCCGCGGCCCTCCTGCGCGACGTAGAGCACCACTCCGCGACCCTCCCGCTCGATGATCTCCAGCGCCATCGCGAGCTGGTCGCCGCAGTCGCAGCGAAGGGAGCCCAGCAAGTCGCCGGTGAGGCAGCTCGAGTGCACGCGCACGAGCACCGGCTCCTCCGTGCACACGTCGCCCTTGACGATCGCCAGATAGGGGTGGGGCTCGACCGTCGTCTCGTACCCGTACAGGTCGAACTCGCCGAACTTGGTGGGAAAGGCGATCGGGCCCGCGACGCGCGTCACCAGGTTCTCGTGCTTGCGCCGATGCGCGATCAGGTCCGCGATCGTGATCGTCTTCAAGCCGTGCCGCTGGGCGAAGGCCGTCAGGCCGTCCACCCGCATCATCGTGCCGTCGTCGTCCAAAATCTCGCACAAGACGCCCACGGGTTTGAACCCGGCCATGACCGCGAGATCCACTGCGGCCTCGGTATGGCCGGAGCGCCGCAGCACGCCTCCCCGCTCAGCCTTCAACGGGATGATGTGGCCGGGTCGCGCGAGATCCGACGGGACGGCCAGATCGTCGCAAAACACTTCGACGGTGCGCGCGCGATCGTATGCGGACACGCCCGTCGTGGTGCCGTGGATCGCGTCGACCGTCTCGCCCATCGCGGTGCCGAGCTTGGCGGTGTTCTGCTTGGTCATCATCGGAATCGCAAGCTGCTCGAGGCGCTCCTCGGTGGTGGGGATGCACGGGACGCCACGGCCGTGGCGGATCATGAAGTTCATCGCTTCGGGCGTGCACGTCTCGCCCGGCATGATCAGATCGCCCTCGTTCTCCCGGTCGGGATCGTCGATCACGATGATCATGCGTCCCGCCTTCAGATCTTCCAGGGCGTCGGGAATCGAGGCGAACTCCATGGCCCTATTGTAGCTTCCGGTCGAGGGCTGGCGCCCTGGACCGGAAGCTACTCGTTCTTTGTCCTTGGTCCTTCGTCCTTGGGGTGTCAGTCGGTGATCTTGAACAGGGACGGGTCGACCTTTGCGCCGAGCTCCATCTTGTCGATGCGCACGTCCATCTGGATGTTGGTCTTGTCGTCGATCGGAGAGACGACGGTCCGCATCATCAGGAACGTCTTGGGATCGATGAAGTAGCGCACGAACACGTTCTGCTCCTTCGCCGTCTCCTCGAGCACCGTCCATTCGCTGCCCTTCCACTTCTCGCCCTTGACGATCTTGAAGGTGCTCTGCTTCATGTTCCCGCCCTCGGCGGTGGAGAGCTGCCGCTTCCAGTCCCAGAAGTTGAGCGTCTCGAGGTTGACGGGCAGGGCCTGGACGACCATTTGGACGTCGTAGTTCTGCTCCACCTTGCCGGTGGGCAACCCCTCGACCACCATCTTCTTCCCGTCGGTTCGGAACGTCACTTCGGCCGCTCCGGCTGCCTCGAAACCCTTGACCTTCGCGTAGATCTTGTTCGGGGCGAGGTAGGAGACCTCGGTGATCACCTCGGCTTCGCCCAGGGGTCCGGGAATGATCGAGTGGGTCGTGAACTTGGCCGACTTGGCCGACTTGTACACGCCGGTCATCTTGGCGAGCAGGGCCTCGACGTCCTTGTCGGCGCCGAAAGACACGGCGCTCAGGGCAAGCAGCGTCGCGAGGGAGAGCAGTCGAATTCGCATACCCCCTCGTACGCTCCTTGCGGAGCCGAGGTTACGCGGGCTGGGTCAAAAGTCGCCGGAGATCAGTCGTCGAACTCCATCCCGTCGACGAACAACTCGAGGAAGTTGCAGCTCCGGCACATGCGTCCGTAGATCAACCCGGTGCCGCGCCCCGCGAGCTTGCTGGCCTCCGAGCGTGGTTCGAGTTGGAAATTGAGCCGATGCAGGTGGCTGTCGCGCACCCACCCCATCTCCACCTCCTCCGAGCCGCAACGAGCACAGGGCCCCGAGACTTGGGGGACGGTGAAATCGCGGTGCACAGCCATGGTTCGCTCCTTGCGCGGTCAGCTTTTCCGCGCGGTGGTGGAGCTGACGTGAGGCTTCTGGGTGTTGATCACGCCCTGCTCCTCCCGGATCTTCCTACGCCTCAGGAGCGCCTCCCGAGCCAAATGGAGGTGTTCGAGGGCCTCGGCGTTCTCCGCGCACGCGAGGTCGCGCCCCTGGAAGTCGAGCAGACGATTGACCACGACCTCCAGCACGTCGTCGATCCGGCAGCCGTTGATCCCAACCTCGTTGGGATGGCCGTGCTGGAAGACGATCTTGATGAACGGTTGTTCGACGATCGCCGAACTGCCGTCCAAGCTTCGAAACTTGTCCATGTTCTCGCTCATAGGTTCTCCCGCGCGGATTCCTGTTTACCCGGTTTCGAGTCCGCGGCCGGCGCCCTCACGCGCACGGCATGGATCACCACGGACTCGCTCTTGCCCTTGAACATTTGCGGCCCCAGACACTCGAAGGCCAGCGTTTCCTGGGGTGCCAACGCCAGCCGAGCGGCGTCGGAAGCAAGGAAATCCTCGCCCAGGGCCGCGCAGACGCCGGTGATCCGGGCCGTGGTGTTCAGCACATCTCCGTGAAACACGATTTCGCTCTTGATCTCGCCGACTTCGGTGGCCACGACCGGCCCGCAGTGCAGGCCCGCCTTGAACCCGGGAAAGTGGCCGTAGCACCGCAAGTAGTGAGCACGCCTCGCTTCCAGCGCGTCGCGCATCAGGAAGAAGCAGCGCGCCGCGTTCGCCCGCGCCGCGCCGCGGTCCATCCGCCAAGTCAACACCGCCTCGTCTCCGATGAAGTGGCTGACCTCACCCCTCGTCTTCACCACCGGGTCAGTCAAATCCTCGAAGAAATCCCTCACCAGAGCGCTGAACTTCTTGTTTCCGAGCTGCTCGGCCAGGGTCGTCGAATCCTTGAGGTCGAGGAACATGAAGAAGCGTGGCTCCTCGCTTGGCTCGTGGTACCGGCCCGTGACCCAGTTCCAGAGCACGCCCGGGCCCATCTTGCGGGAGATCTGGTAGATCCCTCCGATCGTCACGGCGAACACAAAGCAGGCGGCTGCAGGCCCAAGAACCGCACCGGAGACCAGGACCTGGCCAAACTGCCTCAGATATCCGGGATCGAAGGGGCTCACGTCGTTGAGGTGCGCGATGAACACCCAGAGCGAGACCGAGAACGACGCGGCGATGACGACCATGTAGAGCAACGCTTGGCCCAGGACCGTCACAACGAACGAGCGGTGGCGCATCTTCGGCCGCACCCACGTCGCGGCGATGAACATCAGGATCGAGAACGGCACGGCGAAGAGCGGCACCGTAAACCAAAGCGGTACGCCCCGCATCTGAGGGACCACCAGAGCCGAGCTCGTTGCGAACCCCACTGAGATCGCGAGGTTGACCAGATACGCTCGGAGAAGAGGGTGCATGGGCAGGCCCTAGCCCGGCAGGACGGGTTCTTCCGGCGTTTCGGCCGCGTGGGCGGCGCGCAGTTTCGAGACCTTCTCCTCGAACGCGCCGAGGGGGCGCCCTTCCAGAGCGACCGGACGGCCCTCCAGCATGGCGGCAAGCGCCTCGCACTCGGCCCGCGAAAACGTGACGGCACCCAGAACGTGCTCCTCAAACGCCTCGTACGCAAGCGGCGCCACGGCCTGAGCGCAGCGCGCCATCGCCTCGGCGTACACCCGGATCTCGTACTGCGCGTGCGCGTCCATCCGCAGTCGCAGGAAGTGGAAGAGGTTGTGCAGATCGATCTGCCAGTACCACTCGGTGTAGAGGGAGTTCGGCAGGTTGACACGCGCCAGTTCGCGCGCGACGTTCATTTCGAGCAGCTTCTCGTAGTTGGCGTAGGTCTCCCTCTGCTCGCGCTCCAGCGCCTCGATGATCGCCAGCGCCTGATCGGCCGGCAGAGCTTCTGCGCGGCCCTGCTTGTTCGACTCGCTCTGGGCGCACACGTGCTCGGGATCCGGCAGATAGAACTCGTCCCGCATGATCGAGTAGCGTCCGGAAATCTCGTTCAGCCGCGCCGTGCGGTGGCGAACCCATTGCCTCGCCACAAAGATCGGCATCTTCGTGTGGAACGTGAGCTGCACCTGCTCGAAGGGCGACGTGTGCGCGTGCTTGAGCAGGTAGTGGATCAGTCCCCGATCCTGGCGGACCGTCTTGGTTCCGCTTCCGTACGAGACGCGCGCGCTCTGCACGATCCGCGCGTCGCCGCCGAGATAGTCCACGAGCCGCACGAACCCCTTGTCCAGGACCTTGATCTCCTGGTCCAACATCGCCTCGGCCGCCTCCACGATCATCCGTGCCATGGCTGATTATAATTCCCCTATGGCGCCCCTCACGCAGTGCTCCCCCATGAACCGCCTCCGCGGTCCCCTCCCGAAACTCGGGATTCGCCCGACGATCGACGGCCGCTACGGCGGCGTGCGCGAGTCGTTGGAAGAGGTCACGATGGGCATGGCGCGGTCCGTGGCCGCTTTGGTCCAAGGCGAGGTGCGCCACGCCTGCGGACTGCCGGTCGAAGTGGTGATCGCGGACACGTGCGTCGGCGGGGTGGCCGAAGCGGCCGAGTGCGCGGCGAAATTCGACCGGGAAGGTGTGGGCGTCTCCCTCACCGTGACGCCGTGCTGGTGCTACGGCAGCGAGACCATGGAGGCGGACCCGAAGCGCCCCACGGCCATCTGGGGCTTCAACGGCACCGACCGGCCGGGCGCCGTCTATCTTGCGGCGACCCTTGCGGGCCACAACCAGAAGGGGTTGCCCGCGTTCGGCATCTACGGACGCGACGTGCAGGACCTCGGTGATTCGACCATTCCCGCGGACGTGCGCGCCAAGATCCTCCGCTTCGTCCGCGCCGGCCTCGCCGTGGCCACGATGCGCGGGGCCTCGTACCTCTCGATGGGCGGCACGAGCATGGGAATCGCCGGGTCCATCGTCGAGCCCGACTTCTTCCACTCATGGCTGGGGATGCGCACGGAAGCCATCGACATGACGGAGTTCGTGGGCCGCATCGAGAAGGGGATCTTCGACGAGGAGGAGTTCGCGGCGGCGCTGAGCTGGGTGCAGGAACGCTGTCCCGAAGGCAAGGATTGGAACTCGAACCCGCGATCGCGCGCGCAGAAGGACGCCGACTGGGAGACGAGCGTGAAGATGGCGCTCATCGCGCGCGATCTCATGGTCGGCAACCCGCGCCTGGCCGAGAAGGGATTCCGCGAACAGGCGCAGGGGCACAACGCGTTGGCCGGCGGATTCCAGGGCCAGCGGCAGTGGACCGACCACTTCCCCAACGGCGATTTCATGGAGGCGATCCTCTGCTCGTCGTTCGACTGGAACGGCATGCGAGAGCCCTTCATGCTCGCCACGGAAAACGACGCGCTCAACGGCGCCTCGATGTTGCTGGGGCACCTGCTCACCGGCACCGCGCAGATGTTCTCCGACGTGCGCACCTACTGGTCTCCGGATGCGGTGCGGCGGGTGATCGGGCGCGATCTCACGGGCCACGGCGAGGAGGGGTTCCTTCACCTCATCAACTCGGGCCCCTCGCCGCTGGACTTCACCGGCGAGCAGTTGGCCAGCGGGAATCCGACGGTGAAGCCGTGGTGGGACGTAACTCCGGGGGATGCCCAGGCGTGCCTCGACGCGACCTTGTGGTGCCCCTCGATGGTCGAGTACTTCCCCGGCGGCGGCTGGTCCACGGACTTCACCACGCGCGGCGGCATGCCGGTCACCATGTTCCGAATCAACCTCGTGAAGGGGCTCGGTCCCGTGCTCCAGATCGCCGAAGGCATGACGATCGCCCTTCCCGACGACATCCACAAGACCCTCGACGAGCGCACGAACCCCACGTGGCCCACGACGTGGTTCGTGCCTCGGGTGACGGGCAAGGGGGCGTTCCGAGATGTGTACACGGTCATGGCGCACTGGGGCGCGAACCACGGGGCGATATCGGCGGGCCACATCGGTGCGGACCTCCTGACGCTCGCCTCGATGGTGCGCATTCCGGTGGAGATGCACAACGTGGACGAGGCGGACGTGTTTCGCCCCACGGCGTGGCACCGGTTCGGCGGCGGCGAGGATTCGTACGGGGCCGACTACCGCGCCTGCGCGGCCTACGGGCCCCTCTATTGACGCAGCGGACCCGTGTGGGAGTGCGGCGATTCATCGACAGTCGCAAAACCCTGGGTGCCATGCCCCCTTGGCGGGTGTGCGGGGGCTTTCGGCTACAACCTTGAACTCACGCCCGTCCAGCGGGCGTGGCACCCGGAGCCCTCCACTGCAGTTTGCGACAGTCTCTTCATCGACGCTCTCTAGAGGTCGACGAACGAGATCAAGAGGCGGCTCATCCGGTTCTCCCGTCTCCGAAACCGGTTGGTCAGGAACAGGGTCCCTGGCACGAACCTGCGCCGCCAAAATCGCCTCAGTTCGTTTCGCATCCGCACCGACGGAGCCTTGCGTTCCCGGCGCCGCTTCTCGGCCCTCCGGCTCGTGGATCGAAAAGGCTGGATCAGGCTGGCCGAGGCGGTGGGATCGAGAAACTCGAACTCGGCGAACTTGGCCTGGACGGCCACCCCCGGAACCGCCTGGTACGTTGTGAGAGCCAGCGCGGGATCGAACAACAGGATGTCCACCGCGTCCTGGTAGGTCGGGAACGCCTCAAGCGCGAAGCGGGCGCACTCGCGCGACATCAGATAGGCGCTGGCGTCGATCGTGCGCTGCATCAGCCGGTAGAGGGCGAGCGGCCCCATCCGGAGGTCCGGCACGTCAGCAAGGTAGATCGGTTTGTCGTAGCTGTTGAGCTTGACCAGATCCACCTCGGAGCGCTCCTCCAAGACCCGCTCGCAGATCTGGACGAAGCCCTTGGCGAGATACACGTCGTCCTCCAAGACGCACCCGTGCCGGCTTTCGCTCTCCGCGATCAGGCGCCAGACCTTGCGATGGCTCTCAAAACACGCGATCTCCGGCGCGGCCAGCCGCCGCGCTCCGTCGACCGCGGGACTCACGCACTCAAGCTCCTCTTCGGTGAGAGTGGCGCCGTCCACGGCGGGCACCCGAACCGGGTCGAGCCCACGGTCGGCGCAGAGGGCTTGCATGAACTGCCACCGCTCGGGCGAGCGGTCGAGATTGATGACGTAGCTGTCCACTACTTCCGCGGCAGCAACGAGGGCGCGCAGGCCAGGTTGTAGGCCATGACCGCCGAATTCGTGCTCGACTGCACGAGATACTCGGGGATCGCATACTCGAGGCGGTCGTTTTGGGTGTGCCACGAAAAGCCATAGTCAGCGCGGCCCGTCTCCATGAAGAAGAATCCGGGCACGCCCTTGGCCAGGAACGAGGCGTGGTCGCTGCCGCCGCCGCGCAGTTCTGGAACGGCGTTCACGGTCTGCGGCAGGTCGGGGAACGCCGCCGCCATGGGTGCGAGCGCCTCTTTGATCATCGCGACCTGGCTCTCCAGGCACGACACGCCGCCCTGGTAGTTCGTCCCTCCGTCGTCCACGAACACTGCGGAGATTCCGTCAAGTTCTGAGGCGTGTTTCTCTACGTAACCCGCGGATCCCAGGAGACCCTGCTCCTCGCCGGACCAGAGCACGAAGCGAATCGTGCGCTTGGGCTTGGCTCCGCTTGCCACAAGGATGCGGGCGGCCTCGAGCATCACCATCGTGCCCGTGCCGTTGTCCACCGCTCCCTGCGAGCCCGGCCCGTTCCACGAGTCCAGGTGCGCGCTGAAGATCACGAACTCGTTCGGCTTCTCGGTGCCCGGGATGTCCGCCACGACGTTGTAGACGGGCTGGGGCCGCAAGAACCGGTTCTCGACGTCGAACTCCAAGACCGTTTCGCGACCGAACTCGAGGTTGCGCACCATCCGGTCCCAGTCGCTCCTTCGCACCGTGAGGCGGACGTCTTTCGGCAGGTGGTCGCGCGACACGTCCTGGAATCGACCGTGCGTGTGCACTCGTTCATCGGCGGAGCCGTAAATGCGGCCGGCGATGCCCGCGGCGTCGAGTTTGGCCTGCACGGCCCGCCACTCGTCGCTGTCCACGGCCTGGGGCCCACGCATGGTGACCGGCGCGCGCATCACGATCCATGCGCCCTGGTAGAGAGCAGGGTTCTTCTCGAACTCGGCGAGGGTCGCGGGCTCCATCGCGGCAGGCGCGCGTACAAGGCCCTTGGTGCCGGCGGTCCACGCGTTCGTGGTGAATTCGATCGGGACGTCGAACGGCTTCACCATGCGTGCGAACTGCCGCGGTCCCCGCTCGAACCCGACCGGCACGACGCCCCATTCCTCCAGGTGCACGTTCTGCAGCCCGAACTCGCGGAACTTGCCCGCGGTCCACTCGCAGGCGCGCTGAAGTTGGGGCGAACCGGTCAACCGCGGCCCGATGCGCTGGGTGAGGTACGTGAGGTGGCGCATCACCTGGTTGTGCTGCTTGCCCTCGTCGAGAATGCGCGCGATCGTCGCGGCATCGCCTTGGCCGAGGGCGAAGGGGGCCACCCATGCGGCAAGCAGGGCGACGGAAAGGCCTCGTAGCTTCATGGGAGCAAAGTTACCCCGGCCTCGCCCGGGCCGGGGAAAGACGCACGCAAAGAACGCCCCAGGCCCAAGGCCCAAGGCCCAAGAACAACCGGGCCCAAGGACCAAGGACGAAGGACCAAGAACGAACCCTACCGTCCGGCCGGAGGCGGCGTCGGGCGTGGGAGCAGGGTCGGTGCGCACGCGACGATGTACGATGCCGCCGCACTGTTCGTGGACGACTGCACCAGGTACTCGGGGATCGCCTTTTCATACCGGTCGTGCTGCGTGTGGTGCACGAAGTTGTAGTCCGAAGTTCCGGTCTCGAACCAGAAGAATCCGGGCACACCCACGGCGTTGAACGACGCGTGGTCGCTGCCTCCGCCAGGCGGAATGCGGTCTCCGACCCGAATCTGCATCGGCATGTCCGGGAACGCGTCCATCGCCGGCTTGAACGCCTGCGCCAGCATCGATTCCATCTCCTTGGTGCACGACACGCCACCCTGGTAGTTGGTGCCGCCGTCGTCCACAAACACCGCCGAGATCTTGTCCATCTCGTCCTTATGGGCCTGCACGTAAGCGCGCGAGCCGAAAAGGCCCTGCTCCTCGCCGGTCCACATGATGAAGCGGATGGTCCGTTTCGGCTTGGCGCCGGCCTTCATGAGGATGCGCGCGGCCTCGAGCGCCACCATCGTGCCCGTGCCGTTGTCCAACGCGCCCTGCGATCCGGGGCCGTCCCACGAATCGAGGTGCCCGCTCACGATCACCACCTCGTCCGGGCGCTCGGTCCCCGGGATCTCGGCCACGACGTTGTTGAGCTGGCGCGGCCCCTTCACAAAACGCTGCTCCATGTCGAATTCGAGCTCGACGTTCTTGCCTGCGTCGATCTGTTCGAAGATCGCGTCCATGTCGCTCTTGCGGATCGTCGGCCGCACCTCGGTGGGCAGCGCGTCCCACGTGATGTTGTAGCGGCCGCTGGTGAGGACCAGCTCGTTGCGCGAGCCCGACACGATTCCCGCGATGCCGGCATCGGCCACCGCCTCCTGGACCTGCTTCTGCTCGTCGGTGAGCTGGGGACCCCGGCGCCCCCCGGCGGCGGTGCGCCGCAGGACCCATGCGCCCTTGAGCGAGTCCTTGACCTTCTCGAAGTCGGCCATGGTGGCCGGCTCGGGAACGGCCTTGCCGCGGACGGGCCCGTTGGTGCCCGGAGTCCATGAGGGCGAGGTGAATTCGAAAGTGCGCTCCACGGGGGCCACCATCTTCGCGGACTGGCGCTTGCCGCGCTCGAAGCCCACTTCCCACTCGCCCCACTGCTCCAGGTGCACGTTCTGGAGGCCGTACTCCCTAAACTTGGACATGGTCCATTCGCAGGCTCGCTCAAGCTGCGGCGAGCCCGTGAGTCGGGGGCCGATTTCACTGGTGAGGTAGGCGAGATGCTGCATCACCTGGTTGTGATTCTTGCCTTCGTCGACGATCTTGGCCACGGTGGCGGGATCCGCCTGTCCAAAGACAAACACCCCCGCCGCCGCAACGAGCAACGTTGCGGAAATTCGTTTCATAATTCCTCCGAAGGACACTACGTTCGACAGGTCCCGAATCGCTCCTGCGTGGCGGGCACGGATCGGGCCTTTTGTGCGTTCTTACCAAATGATGGTGCGCTGGTCGGTTCCCCTGCTCTTTGCCCTCCTGGTCGCCGGTTGCCGCATGGATCCCTCGGCCGACGTCGTCGGGACGTGGGGAGTGGATTTGGCAAGTTCGAAGCTTCCCTCGACCAGCCCCGAGCAGGTCCTTTTCGCCCAAGCCGCCCTTTCGACCGTCCGCGTCGAGATCCGCGCGGATGGCTCGTTCGAGTTGAACTTGATGAAGTCCCAGAAGGGGACATGGAAGTACGACGGCGAGACCCTGTACCTCTCTCCCGAGTCAGGTTCCCGGGGCGCCCGGTCGCTGCGATTCATCGAGGGCCAAGGCGAAGTCAAGATGCGGTTCCTCTCGAAGGAAAACCGCTTGGAGTGGAAGCTCGAGAGCCCGATCAACGCGACCCTGCGGCTGATGCGTGTCGCCGAAGAGACCAAGGCTTAGGGCCACGCCGATGCTCGTCGACGTGGCCTTCAAAAGCGCGGCTAGCGCCGCCGCCGTCGCGCCAAGAGCCCCATGCCCGCTGCAAGGACGAGCATCGTCATCGGCTCTGGGACGGCAAACCCGGTCACCACGACGACCTGGTCTCCACCACCGAAGGTTGAGAAGAGGAAGTCGCCGGTCAGGGGGTCGATGTAGGCGCCCTCCGCACCCGAGAGCCCGACCATGAAGTCGCGCCGCGTTCCAACGATGGGATCTCCGTTGGCGTCGACTTCGTAGGTTGCGACGTTTCCGGCGGAGTACTCGGACACGATCATGCTGGGGGTCCCAAACAAAGCCGATCCGATCGGAACGTAGGCAAATCCCTCCGGCCCGCCGCCCAGCGTCGCCGTTTGCGACACGCCGACGAGATCGAACGTTCCAGAGCCGTCCGGTGTCACCGTCGCATCGTAGAATTCACCACCGCTCCACGAGACCAACTTCACGCGGCCGGCGCCCGGTTGCCCCGTCGGCACGAAACTGATCGCCGCGTGGGACCCAGCGACCCCCAGGGCCGCCATGTCGATCACTTTGTCGGGGGTCGTGCTGCCGAACTTGTATTGGCCCAGTTCGTTGACCGGCCAACGCGAGGCAAACAGCACGCCGTTCGGGCCGTAGGTCACGCCGCCGTCGTTGTATGGCGCCTCGGCGAAGACCGTCGCGGTCCCCGAAAACCCGTTGATATGGCCCGACCCGTCGCGCGTGATGCCGATCTCATAGAGTTGGCCTCCAGCGGTGTTGGCCGAGCCGCCGATGAGCAATCGGTCCGTCGTCCCCGCCAGCAGGGTCAAACCCCCGTAGAGGGGAACCACACCTGGGACCGATCCCAGAGAAGTGAAACTGTAGTTACCCGAATAGTAGGGATCGATCGTCTGCGCGCCGGCGGTCGCCTGCAACGCCAAGAGACCCAACATCGCCATGGGCACCCGAACGTGATTCTTGAACACTTTGAACCTCCTTCCTCATGCAAACAAATCTGTCAGTACAGATCACCTTCATCATATCGCACATTTGTAAGAAAGTCGGCGTGTCTCATGCCTCAACCCCCGTGATCGAGGAGAAACGCCTTGAGCTCGGGGTGTTCGGCGGCGATGTCGGTCGCGGTCTGGCCGCGCTCGGTCGGGCGCTTGGGATCGGCGCCGCGGTCGATGAGGAGGCGCGCCGCCTCCCGATGCCCGTTCTGCGCCGCGCCGTGCAACGCCGTAAACCCACCCTCCTGCGGCGCGTCGACTTCGGCGCCGGCGTCCAGGACGACCCGCAGGCATTCAAGGTTGCGGCCGAACACCGCGGAGTGGAGCGGGGCCACACCGCCCAGAGCCTCGGAACGCTGGTTCGGGTCGGCGCCCGCTTCGATCAACGCCTTCGCCACCTCCGGGTGCCCGAAGGCGACAGCGAGACAGAGCGGGGTGAATCCGTCGGGCGAGAGCTCCGCATAGTGGTCCGGGGCGAGACGGGTCACCGTGTCGAGATGGCCGACCGCGCACGCGGTCCAGAAATCGAGCTTCGCACCGAGTTCGATGAGCTTCTCGACCGCCGACCGGTGTCCATGGTAGGCCGCGGCCAGAACGACGGGGAGGCCCTGCTCGTTCACCGCGTCGACGCTGGCAGGATCTTCGGCTGCGCAGCGCGCGATCGCGTCCAAATCCCCCTTGCGGGCCGCGTCCATCATCGCCTTGTGCTCGATCACGACGATTCCATCCCCAACTCGCGCAGTCGAGCGAGCCTCTCCTCGAACGCCGGATCGTCGCCCAACGTGTCGGCCAGCTTCTCCGCCGCCTTGGCAAACCAAGGCGCCGCCTCCGCCTTCCGCCCAAGTTCGAGAAGGCACTCGGCCCTCTCCTCGTGGGCGTATCCCGTCGGGTCCTCGTCGACGAGCTCGACCTGCATGGCAAGAGCCTCCTCCAAGCGCCCCAACGAGCGCAGGCATCGGGCTACACACCACCGGGCGATGGCCTCGGTGCGCGGATCTCCCAATTCCCGACGTGCGCGAAGGGCCTCCTCGAACTTGGAAAGCGCTTCGTCGTAGCGACCCTGGTCGTGGAGCGTCCAGCCCATGTTGTTTGCGAGGCTCGCCCGCCATCGCCGCGCATTCGGGTCGGGCGAAGCCAAGGCCAGGGCGAGGGCCTTCTCGTTCCAGCCCATCTGTTCGGCGGTGGGCGAAGCGATGGCCACCATGTGCGCCGCGTCCACCGCCAGCGCGTCCTGACCCGTCTCGGTTGCCACGTTCCACGCCTCGACGAACAGCGGCCGGGCCTGTTCGGGATCCCCTCCCGAGTTGCACGCCCGCCCGCGTTCAAGCAGGTAACGAACACGCAACCGAGGCGAGGGATCGGGAAGTTCGACGACTTCGTCCAGCAAGGCGTGCGCGTCGTCGAAGCGCCGCTGCAACCCGAGGGAGCGTGCCAACTGGGTCTTGAGTTCGGCTTGAAGCTCCGGCGCCTCAGCTTGGATCAGAGCCTTGCGAAACCGGTCTTCGGAGGCCGCCGGATCGTTGAAATCCCACAGAGCATCGATGTCCATCGCCGCGATGGATTTCGACGCGCGCTGCGCCGGTCCTTCCGTCAGCCCCCCCGACATACGACAGACGACGGACGACCGACGAACTCAAAGCCTCTCGATGCGCCGGGCGAGTTCGAAGTCGTAGGGGCTCAGCCCGCCCACGGCGTGGGTGTTCATCGACACGAACACCTTCTTGTAGCCGATCGAGATGTCGGGGTGATGGTCCAACTCCTCGGCAGCCTGGCCGATCTTCGCGGCGAACGCCACCCCGTCCAGATAGCGGTCGAATTCAAACGTCTTGGCGAGATGGCCGTCGATCGCCAGCCACCCATCCAGGAGATTCACCTCCCGCTCCACCTGCTCGTCGCTCAGCTTCACGTACTCGAGATCTGCCATGGCCAGAGGTAGAATAGCACGACAGCGAGGCCTCGCCCAACCCACTGATTCGACCGTCGGCGACCGCCCGTTCGCTGTCGAAAAGGATCAGAAACGACATGTCAACGACGACTCCAAACCTCGCTCTTTCCGACGTCCTGGCCAGCGCCACCCTGCATGCCAACCTGCCCACGGCCGAGCTTGTCGAGCACGCGGTTCGCAGCGGCGACCTTCTCGCCGCCAGCGGCGCGCTCGTGGCGTACACCGGCAAGTACACCGGGCGCACGCCCAAGGACAAAGTGACCGTCCGCGAGCCGGGCAGCGAAGCTAACATCTGGTGGGACAACAACGCCGAAATCTCCCCCGAAGTCTTCGCGCGCCTGATGGACAAGGCCCACGCGTACATGCGCGGAAAGGACCTCTACGTGGTCGATACCTACGGGGGAGCCGACCCCAACCACCGCATCCGAGCCCGCTTCATCGTCGAACGACCCTACCACGCGTTGTTCATCAAGCAGCTTCTCCTGCGTCCCACCGACTCGGAATTGGCGACTTACGAGCCGGATTGGACCGTCATCGACCTGTGCTACCTCGAGGCGGACCCCGCGACAGACGGCACGCGAGGCGAGGCCTCGATCGCCCTGAACTTCGCGGAGAAAACCGTGCTCATCCTTGGCACGCAGTACGCGGGCGAGATGAAGAAATCGGTGTTCACCGTCCTCAACTATCTCCTGCCGCTGAAGGGCGTGCTGAGCATGCACTGTTCGGCCAACATCGGCCAGAACGGCGACACCGCGCTGTTCTTTGGGCTCTCGGGCACGGGCAAGACCACCCTCTCCGCCGACCCCGGCCGAGGGCTCATTGGAGACGACGAGCACGGCTGGGACGATCGGGGCGTTTTCAACTTCGAAGGCGGCTGCTACGCGAAGTGCATCAAGCTGAGCAAGGAGGGCGAACCCCAGATTTGGGACGCGATCCGGTTCGGCGCGGTGCTGGAGAACGTCCCGCTGGACGACCACCGCGTGCCGGACTTCGACGACAGCACGCTCACCGAAAACACGCGCTGCGCGTACCCCATCGAGTTCATCGAAAACGCCGTCCGACCGAGCATCGGCGGACATCCCAGGAACATCGTCTTTCTCACGGCCGACGCGTTCGGCGTCCTGCCTCCGATCTCCAAACTCACTCCGGAACAGGCGATGTACCATTTCCTCAACGGGTACACGGCCAAGGTCGCGGGCACCGAGGCGGGCGTCACCGAGCCCCAGGCGACGTTCTCCACGTGCTTCGGCGCGCCCTTCCTGCCGCTGAGGCCGAAGGTCTATGCCGAACTCCTCGGCCAGAAGATCGAAAAGCACGGAGTGCAGGTGTGGCTCGTGAACACGGGCTGGACCGGCGGTCCCTACGGGGTTGGCAACCGCATGAAGCTCGCGCACACCCGCGCGATGCTCCACGCCGCCCTGGCGGGTCAGCTCGATGGATCGCACTACACGGTCGACCCTGTGTTCGGGCTCTCGATCCCCACCTCGTGCCCGAACGTGCCGGACGACGTGCTCGTGCCCCGCAAAACGTGGGCCGACAAAGAGGCGTACGACGCGAAGGCGCGCGAGCTGCACGCGATGTTCGAGACCAACTACAAGAAGTTCGTGTAGACCTGGGGGAGTGTCCCTGGAGGGCCTAGTAGACTGCCGCCTATGGTCGCTCTGCTTGCCCTCGGCTGCGTCTTGCACGCCACCCCGTTCGACTTCTACACCGACGGACCCTATCGGAAGGACGTTCCCCGTCCCGAGTCGATCCTCGGGTACGAGGCGGGGGCGCGCCAGACGACGTACCGAGACCAGGAGCGGGTGGTGCTCGGCATCGCCGGGAAAGCCACCGACCGCGTGCGCGCCGTCGAGTTCGGCAAGAGCACGGAGGGCCGGCCGTTGCGCGTGTTCGCCATCAGCTCCCCGAAGAACATCGCGCGCCTCGAGGAGCTGCGGAAGGAAAATGCCGCCATCGCCTCCGGCAAGACGCCGGCCAAGCCCGACAGCCCCGCGTTCGTGTGGATCAACGAGTGCATCCACGGGAATGAACCCGCCTCTTTCGAGTCCGGCATGTGGCTGCTCTACACCCTGGCCGCCTCGAACGCACCGGAAACCCTCGCCACGCTGGACCACGTCGTGGTGCTGCTCAACCCCGTCTACAACCCCGACGGACACGAGCGGTTCGCCGTCTGGTCCAACTCCGTCGCCGTCGGCAGCAGTGCCCGGGGCGCGTTCGAAGACCTGGAACCGAGCGTGATCGGGGGGCGCACCAACCACTACCGGTTCGACCTCAACCGCGATCGCGTGGCGTTCTCGCAAGAGGAGACCCGCGCGGAAGTCGCCGAGTTCCTGCGGTGGAACCCCCAGGTCTACGCCGACCAGCACGGCCAGACGCGCACTTACTTCTTCCCTCCCAACCCCATGTCGGTGAACGCCAACGCCGACCGCGCCCGCATCGAGAAGTGGACCGACACGTTCGGCCGCGCCCTCTCGCGCGCGTTCGATTCCAACCAGTGGGAGTACAACATCCGCGACGCGTTCGATCTGTACTACGCGGGCTACTTGGATTCCTGGACAAGTCTCGCGGGCGCGATCGGCATGACCCATGAGACCGACGGCGGAAACACGTTGGCGATGGAGCGCGAGGACGGGACGGTCTGGACCTTCCGCGACGGGATCGCCAAACACTTCGTCAGCGCGCGCACGCTCATCGCCACGGCGGCCGCCAAGCACGAGGAGCTCCTCGCCTCGTTTTCTCGGTTCAAATCGCAGATCGTGGACGGAACCGCCTTGGGCTCGTTCCGCCGCGTCGTGGTCGAGTCCGAAGACCCCCGCCCCCTCCAGCGCCTGGCACGGCAGCTTGCCCGCTCCGGCATCGTCGCCCGGGTCGCGGGCAAATCCTTCGAGCAGCCCGACGCCCACGACTACTGGGCGGACGAGGTCGGCTCCCACACGGTGCCGGCCGGCGCCCTCGTGATCGATCTCCAGCAGCCCCAGGGCGCCATCGCCAAAGCCCTGCTGGAGCCGGGGTCGGACTTTGAAGAGGCGTTCACCCGCGAACAGATTCGAAAACGCAACGCCGAGAAGGGGGGCGAACAGTACCCCGGCGAAGAGGGCGCGGACTTCTACGACACGACGGCGTGGTGCCTGATCTACGCCCAGAACCTCGATGCTTGGTGGAGCGCCTCCACGCCCGACTTCCAGGACGCGTCACAGCCCACCGCACCAGCGAAGGTGGCGGAGTCGGCGATCGGCTGGGCGCGGCTCTACACCGATCGGGAGGATCTCCTCGATGCCGCACGGTTGCTCCGGGACGGCGTGCGCGTTCAGATCAGCGAGAAACCGATGCGGCTGGACGGCCGGACGTACCCTCGCGGCACCCTCCTCGTCCTGCGCGCGCGCAACGAGGACGGCGTGCGGGAAAAGCTGGGTGCTTCGGGCCTTTGGATCCCTCTCCGGTCCGGCTACCCCGATGCGGGCAAGGACGCGCTCGGCTCCTCCGGCGTCCGCTCGTTGCGCAAGCCCGAGATCGGGATCGTGTTCGGCGATCGCGACTGGATGGGCGGCGCGGGGTCTCTCTGGTATCTGATGGAGCGCGAGTTCCGCTTGCCGTTCACGCCGCTGTCGGCCTCCGCGCTGAACGGCGACCTCTCGCGCTACACGTGCCTCGTGTTCCCCCGGGGCCGCTACGACGGCGTCTACGAGAACTTGAAGAAGTGGATCCAAGAGGGGGGCAACGCGGTGGTGCTCGGGTCGCCCCAATGGGTGAACCGGGACAAGGCCCTCGGCGGATTGGAGACCCGCGACGGCGCCGACCTGCCGGGCGCGCTGGTGCAGGGGACGCTGGACCTTCGGTTCCCCTGGGCGTTTGGCTACCGTTCGGAGCGGATCGCGCTGCCGGTCTCGGGCGGCACGTTCTTCCTGCCCAAAGAGGAGGGTGGGGCCGTGGTTCGGCTCCCGTCCAAACCGAAGGTGTTGAGCGGATGGGTGTGGCCCGACGAGACCGAGAACGACCTCTCGGGCATCGTGTGGCTGCACGACCAGCCCGTAGGCCGCGGGCACGTGCTGCTGTTCACCAAGGACCCGACCGACCGGGCGTTGTGGCCAGGGCTCGAGAAGCTGCTGCTCAACTCGATCCTGCTCTAGGCGCAAAACACGCTAAGATTCGAACGTGAGAAAACTCTGGGGAGGAGCGTTCGCCGAGGGGAGCGACGCGCTGGTCGATCGGTTCGGACAGAGCATCGAGACCGACCTGCGCTTCTGGCGCGAGGACGTGCTCGGGTCGATCGCGCACGCCCGCATGCTCGGCGAGACGGGCATTCTTTCCTTGGAGGAGGCTTCGCATCTGGTGCGCGGGCTGGAGACCATCCTCAGCGAAGGCCCGCAGCGCCTCCCCCGAGACGTCGAGGACGTGCACACCGCCGTCGAGATGCGCCTGGGCGAGCTCGAGGGCGAGGTCGCCGCGAAGCTGCACACGGCGCGGAGCCGAAACGACCAGGTGGCGACCGACACGCGCCTCGTGCTTCGCGTGCGGTTCGACGGTCTGCTGGGCGGCGTCAAACGGCTCCAAGAGACGCTTCTTGCCCAAGGGAGGCGCCACAAGGGGGCGCTGATGCCCGGCTGCACGCACCAGCAGCACGCCCAGCCCATCACCCTCGGCTACCATCTGCTCGCGCATTTCTGGGCGCTCCAACGCCAGGGCTGGCGCTTGGAGAACGTCGTCCGCGTCGCCAACTACTGCCCCTTGGGCTCGGCCGCGCTCGCCGGAACCGGCTTTCCGATCGACCGCCACGCGACGTCCCAAGCCCTGGGATTCACCGCGCCCATCCCCAGCGCGCTCGATGCCACGAGCGACCGCTCCTATGTGCTCGACGCCCTCCACGTCTGCGCGTCGCTGATGCTCGACCTGAGCCGGATGGCGCAGGAGCTGGTCGTCTGGTCGGGCCCCGAGTTCGGGTTCGTCCGACTGGCCGATGCGGTGACCACCGGGTCGAGCATCATGCCCCAGAAGCGCAATCCCGACATGGCCGAACTGGTCCGCGGCCGCGCCGGACGGGCGCTCGGCAACTGGACGGCGTTTGCCGCCACGATGAAAGCCCTGCCGCTGGGCTACAACCGCGACACCCAAGACGACAAGCCGGGACTCTTCGAATCGATCGACCTCGCGCGCGACTCGCTGGCGCTGGTGCACCTCATGGTCGAGGGGGCCGAGTGGCAGACGCGCCGCATGCGCGAGGCCTGCAAGGGCGACTTCTCGACCGCTACCGACCTCGCGGATGCGCTCGCCGCGGGCGGCATGCCGTTCCGACAGGCTCACGAAGTGGTGGGGCGCGCCGTCCGTGCCTGCATCGAGCGCGGGTGGACGCTCGATCGTTTGGATGCCGAACGATTGGCGATCGTGGCGCCCGAGGCTCCGCCCGAGGTGCTGGAAGCTCTGAAGGCGGAGCGCAGCGTCCGCGCGAGGGAGTCGTTCGGAGGCACCGGACCCCGCGCGTTCGGTACGCAGTTTCGACGGGCGGGATTGTTGCTCCGGAGAGAGGGATTTCATGAGCCCTACTGACGGCGTGCGCTTCCGCGAGTACACCGACGCCCAGGATCGGGAACAAGCTGCCGAACTGCTGTCGCTGGTGTACCGATCGGGCGAGCCGTTGCCCGAGGACCGACCCCTGGTCGAAGGCGACGGCCACGCCTACGTGGCGGAGCGCGACGGTCGCATCCTCGCCTACTTCGAGGTGCTCCCGATGCGCGCCACGATGCCCCGCCACCCCGTTCGCTGCGCGGGCATCGCCGCCGTCGCGGTTCGGCCGGAGGCCCGCGGCGGCGGTCTGGGCCGGGAGATGATGCGCTGGTCGCTTCCCCGCCTGCGCGAACGCGGCTACGCGATGGCCTCGCTTTACGCGTTCCGCGAGAGCTTCTACCGGCCGGTGGGGTACGAGGTGGTCGGCAGGCGTTTCCGCATCGTCTGCCCTCAGTCGCGGCTGCCCTCCGTCGCC
This sequence comes from Fimbriimonadaceae bacterium, assembly GCA_023957775.1. Taxonomy (NCBI): domain Bacteria; kingdom Bacillati; phylum Armatimonadota; class Fimbriimonadia; order Fimbriimonadales; family Fimbriimonadaceae; species Fimbriimonadaceae bacterium. The sequence goes on from JAMLGR010000009.1 coordinate 82,490, forward strand.
AGTCCTCTGGAGGTGCGGGCGATGGACGAGGAGGGCTGGACGCTGGCCGCGCCGGTCTACGAGGCGTTCGCCTCGAACTACTCGGGCATGAACCTCCGCTCGCCGGACCAGTGGAAGACCGTGACGCGCGGGACCGGCGGCAAGACCCGTTTGTTCGTGATCGGAGACCCGGCGGAGGCGTACGCCGTGGTGCATCTTCAGAGCGCGTTTTGGGAGCAACAGGCGGTTTCGGAAGTGGCCTGGTCGTCGGGGGCTGGTTACAACGGGTTGCTCGCGTTCTTCCGTTCTCTGGCCTCGAACAAGTCGGCCTTGGCTTGGTACGAGCCGGGCGACTCGCCCTTCCTCGCGCGTTCGCTGGACCAAGGGGTGCAGGTTTCTCTCGAGCGGTGGATGACGAGCCGCGTGCTCGACGTACCCACCGTGCTCGCGGCCCTTCAGCCGGCGGGCGAGGGCTCGTTGGGAATCGACGTGCTCGACCCCGAGCTTCCCGAGAACGCCGGCCAGTGGACGGTGAGCTGGTCGGAGGACGGGATGGAGACGGTCCGGGGCGGGACCCCCGAAGCGTCGGCGTCCATCGGCGCCCTCACGCAAGCCGCGCACGGGGAGCCGTGTGCGGAAGAGTTGGTTATCGCGGGCGTGATGCAGTGCCAACCCGAGGCCCGCCGGCGCCTTCAAACCCTCTTCCCACGCGGCCGCGCGTACTGCATGGACTTCTTCTAATATGGGAGTGCGTGACCTTGGTCGTCGCCCTGACTGAGTCGGGTTTGCCCGACTTCTGACTCGCGGCGAGCCGCTCGGGGACAGGGCGACGCGCGAGCGCGCGCACTCCCATACGCTTACAGCGCTTGGATCGCTTCCAGCCCACCGGCCACGTTGGAGGCGTCGATCCCGTGGCGCCTCAGGAAGCTGGTGGCCACCATGGACCGGCCGCCTCCCTGGCAGAACACTCCGACCGGCCTTGAGCGGTCGATCTCAGACAACCGGCCCGCCAGCTCCACGAGGGGAATCAGCTTCGCCTCGGCCACCTCGCCTTGTGCGAGTTCCGCCCGGCCCCTCACGTCGAGCCCAGCCATCGACCCATCCCGCAGCCGTTCCAGGTACGCGTTGGGCTCGATCATGGGCAAGGGGCCCGTGCGGCCAAGCCGGCGCATGGCCCAAAGCGCGGGCGCGGCTTCGAACCAGCCGAACACCCCCTCCAATCCGATCTTGAGCATCACCGCCGCCGCCTCCCGCGCCTGGCCCTCGTCGACTGCGATGAGATAGACGGGCGCCTTCTCGTCCAGCAGCGAGCCCGCCTCCTTGGCAAACGCGTCGTCGAGCGGCATCCCCACGGTCCCCTTCACATGCTCGGCCTCGAACGGATCGTAGTAGCGCACGTCGACCACCGTCGCGCCGGAGTCCAGCACGCTCGGAAGGCGCGAAGCTCCATACTGCGGAGGCGCGGCGAGCTTCCCCACGAGGGACGGACCCTCCTTGTTCACCCGCTTCATCGTGGCGAAGTAGCGAGGGGGTTCGGGCTGATCGCTCAGCACCTCGGCGACGAACGAACCTTCGTCGCCCTTGAAGGCCCAGTTCGTCGCCATCTCGTATCCCAGGGTCGTTTCGGGCAGTCCACCCAGCGCCTTGCCACACGCCGAACCCGCGCCGTGGCCGGGCCAGACCAGCAGGTCGTTGCGGAGCTTCCTCACCTTGGCCAGGGAGCCGAACAACGTTTCGGCCCCGACCCGCATCGTGTCTTTGACGCCTGCAGCGACCTCCAGCAGGTCGGGCCGGCCGACGTCGCCCACGAACAGGAAGTCGCCCGAGAGCATGCCGACCGGTTCCGAGGAGCTGGCTTTGTCCGTCACGAGGAAGACCAGGTGTTCCGGCGTGTGCCCGGGCGTGTGCATCACGGTGAGCACGACCTTGCCCACCCGCACCTCGTCGCCGTCGTGCAGCGCGACCGCGCCCTCTTCCGCGCCGTAGGTGTACTGCCAGTCGGGGCCGCCCTCGGCCGAGAGGTAGAGCGTGCCCCCCGTGCGCGCCGCCAGCTCCCGCGCACCCGACACGAAATCCGCGTGGATGTGGGTCTCGGTGATCGCCACGATCCGAAGCCGTTCGGTCTCCGCCGCGCGGATGTAGACCTCGACGTCGCGGTTGGGGTCAACGACGACGGCCTCCCCCGACTCGGCACACCCGATGAGGAAGCTCGCCTGCGCGATGGACGTGTCGTAGAAGCGGCGGAAGACCATGGCATCTATGATGCCATTTCGTTGGTCGTCTTTCGTCCGTCGCTTGTCGGGCAGAGTGGTGGGCCGATGGGCGACAAACGACCGACGATCAGCGATGCTACCGCCGTAGTTTCGCGTACAGCAGGCTCTCCATCCCGTGCGTGCGCACCATCCCGGTCATCTGGCTTTGCTCGAGCGCTTCGGTGTCGTCGAAGGAGGCGGCGGCTTCGCTGTAGAGCGCCCACTCGCTCTCGCGGCCGACGACCTGCATCCCGCCTTTGAACAGCCGCAGCCGCACCTTGCCGCTGACCCTCTGCTGCACCGAGCCGATGAACGCGTTGAGATCCTCCATGAAGGGATCCCACCACAGCCCCTTGTAGGCAAGGTCGGCCCACTGCTGGTCGACTTGCGCCTTGAAGGCGCGTTCCGCGTGCGTCGTGACCAGCGCCTCCAGGGCCTTGTGGGCCGCGATCAGCAGCACGGCGCCGGGGCACTCGTAGTTCTCGCGCACCTTGAGGCCTAGCAGGCGGTCTTCCATGATGTCCACCCGACCCACGCCGTGGCGTCCCGCAATGTCGTTCGCGGCGGCCACGATGTCGAACGGGATCGGGGTGTCGGACAGGTGCAGCTCGTATTCGTGGCTCGTGATGTCCACCGGCGACCCGTTCTTGAACGTGATTTCGACCGTCTCGGGTGTGTCGGGCGCGTTCTCGAGCGAAGCCGTCCACTGGAAGATCTCCTCCGGCGGCGCATAGCCCGGCTCCTCCAGGCGTCCGCCTTCGATCGAGCGGCCCCAGAGGTTCTCGTCGATCGACCAGATCTTGTCTTTGCTCTGCCCGATGGGCGCGCCCACCTTCTCCGCGTACTCGATCTCCCACGTGCGGGTCAGGTTGCGCTCCCGAACGGGGGCGAGGATCGGGATCTCCGGAGCGAAGAGCCGCAGGCCGAACTCGATACGGAACTGGTCGTTCCCCTTGCCCGTGCACCCGTGCACGAACGCGTCCACGCCGCCGATCTCCTTGGCCTTCTCCGCAGCAGCCTTGGCAATCAAGGGGCGTGCGATCGCGGTGGAAAGCGGATAGCCGAAGTAGTCGGCGTTCGCGTGGATGGCGGGCATGCAGTACGACGCGGCAAATTCCGCCTTGGCGTCAACGACGTGGTGGTTGGTGCCGAGAATCTTTGCGCGCTCGGACGCTTGGGCGATGTCCTCAGCGGGCTGTCCCACGTCGATCGTGACGGTCGAGATCTCCTCGAACCCCTCCTCGCGCATGAGGGGAATGCACACGGTGGTGTCCAAACCGCCGGAGTAAATGATGAGTGCCTTCTTCATTTCGTTAGGTTTCCTTATGATTCCAGTATCCTCTGCAGGAGCGCCTTCTGGGCGTGGAGCCGGTTCTCTGCCTGGTCCATCACGCGGCTCTGCGGGCCGTCGATCACGTCGTCGGTCACCTCGAAGCCGCGGTGCGCCGGCAGACAGTGCAGGAAGATCGCGTCGTCGTCGGCCAGCGAGAAGACGCGCCCGTCCACCCGGTAGGGCTCGAACACTTTGAGGCGGTGCTCCTGCTCGTGCTCGTCGCCCATGGAGATCCACACGTCGGTGTACACGGCCTTTGCGCCGGCCAGTCCCTCCTCGAGGTCGCTGGTCTGCGTCACGCCTTCGATAGGCTCCAGGCGGAAGTTCTCCGGGCCGCAGATCGTGAACGGGTAGCCCAGCTTGCCCGCGAGCTTCGCGAGGCTGCGCGCCACGTTGTTCCCGTCGCCCACGTAGGTGATCTTCACCTTCTCTCCGGGGAAGTTCTCCTGGATCGTCAGCATGTCCGCAAGCGCCTGGCACGGGTGCTCCCACTCGGTGAGCGCGTTGACCACGGGCACGTCGGCAACCTCGGCCATCTCGACGATCTGACGGTGCCAGTACAGCCTGGCCACGATCATGCACGCCCAGCGCGAGAGGTTCGCGGCGATGTCCTTCAGCGCCTCGCGCTCGCCGAGACCGATGTCGGCCTTCGTGAGATAGACGGCGTTGCCACCCAACTCTCGAATGCCGGCTTCGAAGCTCATGCGGGTGCGCAGGGACGGCTTTTCGAACACGAGGGCGACCGTGCGCCCTTCCACGGCGGCGATCGGGCTGGGCGATTCCCGGCGCCGCATCTTGAGATCGGCGGCCAAGGTCAGCACGTCCTGCAGCCGCGACGACGAGAGATCGTCGATCGACAGGACGTCGTGTAGCGGCGTCGGCCGTTCCGTCGCCGCCGCGGCGACCTTGGGCGCGTCGACCCCGAGCACCTCGGCGAGCACCGAGAGGGCGTGCTGCACCTGGTCGGGCCTCAGCACCAGCGGGGGGACGAATCGGAGGGTGTGCTCGTCGGTCGCGTTGAGGATGAGGTGCTTCTCGAAGCACGCCGCCACCACGTCGCGCGCGATCGGCTTCTCCAGCACCGCGGCCAGCATCAGTCCCGCGCCCCGCACCTCGGTGAACGGCAGGGCCTCCAGTCCGGCGCGCAACTGGCCGCCGATTTCGCGCGTGTGCTCCAGGAGGTTCTGGTGGTCGATCGTGTCGAGCACGGCCAGAGCCGTCGCGCACGCCAGCGGGTTGCCGCCGAAGGTCGTGCCATGATCGCCTTTCTCGAGGACGCTCGCCGCCTTGCCGCGCATCAGGCACGCCCCGATGGGCACGCCGCCGCCCAGCCCCTTGGCAAGCACCAACACATCGGGTTTGATGTCGTGCTGCTCGAAGTGGAACCACGTGCCGGTGCGGCCCACGCCCGTTTGGATCTCGTCGAGCACGAGCAACGCGTCGTGCTGGTCGGCGAGGCGCCGCGCCTCTTGCAGGAATGCGGTGGTGAGGGGAACGACGCCGCCCTCTCCTTGGATGGGTTCGAGGACGATCGCGGCCGTCTTGTGCGACACGGCATCGCGGAGCGCGGCGGCGTCGTTGGCGTCGATGTGCCGAAAGCCGGGCACGAGCGGCTCGAACGGGCGCTGGTACTTGCGCTGGCCCGTGGCGGAGAGCGACCCGAGCGTGCGGCCGTGGAACGAACGGTGGAGCGTGACGATCTCGTAATCGCCGTCCGGCCGCTTCGTGTTGCCGTGCTTCTTGGCGACTTTGAGCGCGGTTTCGAGGGCGGTGGTGCCGCACGGAGTGAAGAACACGCGGTCCATGCCCGAGAGCGTGCACAGCCTCTGGGCGAGCTGGGCCTGGGGCGCGGTGAGCAGGAAGTTCGAGGTGTGGATCAGTTGCTGGGCCTGGCGGCTCAGCGCGGAGACCACGGCGGGGTGGCAGTGGCCGAGTTGGCACACGGCGATCCCGGCCAGGAGGTCGAGGTACTCGTTGCCGCGGTTGTCCCAAAGGCTGCAGCCCGCGCCTTGGACCATGAGGGCGGGAAACCGGTTGTAGAGCGGAAGCACCGACTCGTCGTCGGCGTGTTTGATCGTGTCGTATTTGAGCATTTCTCGTCGGGAAGGCGGTGGGAGCGCTTCGTTGCGCGTGGGATCGAGAATGCGGGAACCAGTTGGCGGCGGTGCCGGGAAGAGGCGGCTGGCTCCCCTAGATACGGGCGCGTCGGCGCGCACGGCCCACGGCCACTGCGTACGAGATGCTGGCAAGGTTCGCCGACGTCATCGCGCGGAAGTATACCGGGTCGCTGCGGAGGGCTCCAAAAACAACACGGGCCCCGAAGAAAAGTCTTCGGAGCCCGTGGCGCTAAAGCGCTGTACTCGACTAGCCGCCTTCTGCGGGAGCCGACGCTGCAGGAGCAGCGGCATTATCCGCGGCTTCTTCCTTGGCGCAACCACCGAGCACGAGGCTCATAACGCTCACAATTAGCAGAATCGAGAAAACTTTTTTCATCAAACACCTCCTCCGTTTCAGAGGTCCCTGCCGGGAGCCTCGCTTTGCGGGTTTCCCCGCGCCCGTCGGCCGAAGCCGCCGGAAGCAGACAAGCCCTTGGGCCCGCCTACCTTGAAGACGATTATAGCCCCGCAAGAGTTGCAAGGCAAGCAAAAAGTGTCAAACGACCCAATCACCTCCTCTGCCCGGAGGGTCGGGGGGTCCCCTCCTGTCTGCGCCGCCTGGCCGCGCCCAGTGCTGCCGCACCCAAGAGGAGCGTGAACGGCTCCGGAACCGGCGCCGCCGACGCGCTGAACGCCAGGTCGTCGATCGCCAGCCCATGGTCCGAACCGGCCGTGTCGGGTTTGCTCCAACGCAGCCAGAGATCCGAGCCATCGGCCCAGTTCAATCCGTTCACCGTCTCGGCGAGAGACTCCCGGTTGGCGGCGTCGTTGCCATCGACGGCGCCCCCGCCCGTCACGTTCGGGCTGTCGAAGTCGAGACTGGACACACCGGTGAAACCCGTGTCCGTGATGCCCGACGCGCCGATCTTGTAGTCGAAGAAGAGCGTTTCAACCGCCGTGTCCGCCGAACGCCACTGCTCGCCTCGAAACGAAAGCGTAAACGACGTCAGCGTTCCACCCGTGTTGTTGCGCACGCGAACCGCGAAGAGCACCGGATCGGCCGACCCGGACGAGAGCGCCCCCAGGGCCTTCTCCGCGCCCGAAGACGCGCCGTAGGCGTAGAGGCCGCCCGCCGTCCCCGTTCCCGTGCTGAAGAAGTAAGACGTGCGGTTGGAGTACCAGCCGACCAGCGTCGAATCGTCGGTCCACGTTCCACTCGTGAGGGTGTCGAACGATTCGTTGTACGTTCCCCCCACGTAGGACACCTGAGACCACGCGGCCCCCGCGACGGCCAAGAGAGCGGTTGCCAGGAACAGTCGTTTCCTCATGAAATCACCTCCTGTACTGACAGTACCACGACACAGGTACTTTGTCAAGCCCTGTGCGGTCGTTCGTCAGTCGCCTTCGTGCTTGGAGGCGGGGCGCGAGCGGAGCTCGGCCCAGGCCCGCAGCTCTTCGATCTCCTCGCGCATCATCACGCTCAGGGGAACGACGGCTTCGGCCTCGGTCATCAAGTCTTCGGCGGTCAGTTCGCGCGCGCCGTCGAACGCCACGAACAAGGCGCCCACCACCACCTGCTCGATCTCGGCGCCGGAAAAGCCCTTGGTCGCCCGCACCACCGGTTTCAGGTCGAACGTCGCGGGGTCGCGGCCCCGTTTCTTGAGGTGGATATCGAAGATCTGGCGCCGCTCCGCCGCGTCGGGCAGGTCCACGAAGAAGATCTCGTCGAACCGGCCTTTGCGCAACATTTCAGGCGGCAACTTGGTGACATCGTTGGCCGTCGCGATGAGGAAGACCGGGGCGGTCTTCTCCTGCATCCACGTGAGGAACGTCGCGAACACGCGGGCGGTGGTTCCGGAGTCGCCGGCGCCGCTTCCCGACAGGCCCGAAAAGCCCTTCTCCAGCTCGTCGGCCCACAGGACGCAGGGCGCGACGGACTCGGCGACGGCGATCGCGCGCCGGATGTTCTCTTCGCTCTGCCCCACGAGGCTCCCGAAGATGCGGCCCACGTCCATCTTCAGCATCGGCAGGTTCCAATGCGCGGCGATTGCCTTGGCGATCAGCGACTTGCCGCAGCCCTGTACGCCCAGCAGCAACACGCCCTTCGGCGCGGGGAGGCCGAACGCCTGCGCCTTGTCCGTGAAGCTCTGGGTCCGTTTGCGGAGCCAGTCTTTCAGCAGCTCCATGCCGCCGACGTCGGTGAGGTGGTTCGAGGCGGGGTAGTACTCGAGGAGTCCCGATTTGCGGATGATCTGCTGCTTCTCTTCCAGCACGACGTCCACGTCGAAGCGGCGTTTTTCGACGAGGCTGCGCGCGAACACCGATTCGATCTCGTCGAGGGTGAGCCCTTGCGCGGATTTGATGAGCAGCTCCCGCTCGAGGGGCGTGAGCGTGCAATCGACGTTCTTGTTCTCCTGGACGGCCTCGCAGATCTTGTCGAGGGACTTGGAGATGTCCTCCGCATCGGGCAGGCCGAAGTCCACCACCGTGATGTCCTTTTGAAGCTCGGTGGGGAGGTTGAGGATCGGGCCCATGAGGACGACGGTCTGCGCGCGGCCGCGCAGGCGCTGGGCGAGATCGCGCAGGAGGCGGATGACCCGCGAGTCCTTCATGTAGGGATGGAAGTCTTTGAGCAGGAAGACCGTGAAGTCCTGCGCCTCGTGGACGAGCGCAAGCGCCTCCAGCTCGCCGGGGAGGCTGGGTTTCGAGCCGGTGCCCCGACCGGTCGTGGGCGGCCGCATCCCTTGGGTGATGGTCCACGTGTGGAGGGTGCGTTTGAGGCCCGCGCACACCTTCTGAACCGCCTCCTCGACGCGCCGCTCCTCCCACGAAACGACGTAGAGGATCGGGTATTTGGCCCGGATGAGGACCTCGATGCGGCTGGAAGCGTCCATCCCCGGGATGCTACCTCTGGAGGGGCCGGGAATCGGGAATCGGGAATCGGGAGTCGGGAATCGGGATTCGGGAGCGGGAATCGGGAGACGGGAGTCGGGAACCGAGTTGGGGCAACGCCTTGATCGAAGTTGTCGTAGAATCTAAGGATCTATGGACCCCGGCATCTTCGCTGAATCCACGACGCCCCCCGAGGGGCCTCCAGCCGTTCGCGCCCTTTGGCACGACGCCCACGACGAGTGGGGCAAGGCCCACGCGTTGGTGCAGGACGATCCCGGCCGCGAGGCCGCCCTCGTGCACGCGTATCTGCACCGCAAGGAAGGCGATCTCGACAACGCGCGCTACTGGTACACCCGAACCGGCGCCTCGGTGTTCTCAGGCTCGTTCCAGGAAGAGTGGACCCACCTGGTCCAAGAACTGACCTAACAAACTAGGCCCGATTCCCGTCTCCCGACTCCCGATTCCCGATTCCCGTCTCCCGATTCCCGTCTCCCGATTCCCGTCCCCTCAAAACTCATACCGCTCGGCGTAGCGGTGCATCGTTTCGATGCGACGGATCGTTCCCGTCCCGCTCCGCATGACGATCGATTCGGTAAGCACGTAGCCGCGGCGGTACCGGACGCCCTTGAGCAGGTCGCCCGAGGTGATGCCGGTCGCAGAGAACATGACGTTGCCGCTGGCGAGGTCTTCGCCTCGGAACACGCGGTCGATGTCGCCGTCCACCATCTTCTCGGCGCGTTCGCGCTGCTCCTTGGTGCTGAATTTGAGCCGGGCCTGCATTTCGCCGCCGTTGCACAGCACGGCGGCGGCGGAGAGCACGCCTTCGGGGGCGCCGCCGATGCCCATCAGCCCGTCGATACCCGCTTCGGGATCGAGCGCGGCGATGGCGACGGAGAGGTCGCCGTCCGGCACGAGGTGGACGCGCGCGCCCGCCTCGCGGATTTCGGCGATGAGGGCGTCGTGGCGTTCGCGCTCGAGGACGCCGATGATCAGCTCGTCCACGTCCTTGCCCAGGGCTTTGGCCATGAGGCGGACGTTGACGCGCGGCGGGAGGGTGATGTCGATGACGCCGACGCACTCGGAGCCGACGACGAGCTTCTCCATGTAGCAGTCGGGGGCGTGCATGAGGAAGCCCTCGCCCTCTTCGGCCGCCGCGAGCACGGCGATGGCGTTGGGGGTGCCGTTGGCGCACAGGTTGGTGCCTTCCAAGGGGTCCACGGCGATCTGGATTTTGGGGCCGTCGCCGGTGCCCAGCTCCTCGCCGATGTAGAGCATCGGCGCCTCGTCGCGTTCGCCTTCGCCGATGACGATGGTGCCCTGCATGTCGAGCTCGTTGAGGGTCCGCCGCATCGCCTCGCAGGCGGCGTTGTCCGCGCCGTTGCGGTCGCCCTTGCCGACCCAGCGCGCGGACGAGAGGGCCGCGGCTTCGGTGACGCGGAGAAAGTCGAGATGGTGATTGCGGTCGAGTGACATAGAAAGAACGCTCCCTTGCGCCCCGGGCGCGTCGTTGCGGCCGCGGGGTCTCCAGTTTATCACTTGCGGGTGCAATCTCCGGGCCGAACCCGGCGCGCAGGCGAGTTCGCTCTAAGGCGGGCCGAACTTCCAGCCAAGAATCAACCCGAGAGGTATAATCTCTCCTCTGGCGCTGCCGCATAGCTCAGTTGGTAGAGCAGCTGACTGTTAATCAGCGGGTCCATGGTTCGAGTCCATGTGCGGCAGCCACTTTTCCAGGTTCAAATCCGCCATGGCCGGGTTACTTCGCCCCTCGACTGCGACCGGATTGACAGCAGAGGGCTTACGGGGCTCCTCGATTCGCTTCCGCCTTCCGTGCAGCGTGCCGAGCTAACCGGAAAGAGTCCTTTGATGTTCTTGACACTTTGGCGACGAGGCAATGGCAACCCGCTGGAGTTTCTTGCCGCCGTACAGCGCGGGGACGAGATCGCAGGCGAGAAGGCGAACCTAGATCAGCGGATTCACGGTGCCAGGTTACTGCTCGACAAGGCGATGCCGAACCTAGAGGGCTGTGGGGATCGAGGGTCCGTATGCCCACCTGACGGACGAGGAACTGCTGGAGCAGATCGGCATCATCCAAAGAGAAAGGGCCGAGATGGACGAGCGGGCGATTCTGGTCGCAGCCGACGAGATCCGCAGGAAGCAGGGCGAACTCCGGGAGGCTTGATTGCGGGATTGTGGGTTCTGCTAAGCACCCCTGAATGAGTCAACTGTGAGTCGCACATACTGTGGGCAGAGAGAGGTTTATGGATGATCGACAATGAAGGGCACCCCCTCATAGCTCGACTTGTCGAGATCTTTGGCGAGCCGAGGCGCCCGAGTGTCATCACGGAGATTCAATTCGACTTTGATCAGGAGGAGCTATGGAAGCTCCTGCGTGCTCCATGGGGCGAGACGAAACAACACGAGTTCTTTGGCTATCTAGATGACCTCAGATTTGAAGAACTACAACCGGATCTGTTTACGTATCTCTTTCCCTCTCTCTTGATCACGTTGTGGCGAGGGATGGCGGATCGATCAGGGGGGCCCCAGAAGTTCTATGGGTCCGTGACAGACGGAGGGGTTCTGGAAAGGATGCTCGATGAGCGAGAACGCAATGCCGTGCTCACGTGGATGGTCGATGCGTTCATCGATGCCATTGATAATCCCACGGCCGGGACTAGTGCGGAGAGACATATGCCTGATGAGAGGGAATGCTCCATGTCTCTGTCGATCTTCAATGCCCTGGGGTGTTCGTTCGCTATCACCGATCGCATCTGGGACCAATTGTGCGATGTTAAGACTGCTGGACGTGGGCAATGGTGGACCGCATTTGGCGCTGGCCTGATGGGTACCGATGTTCCTTCAGCATGGCGGGGGCGTGTTCAGATGGCCAAGATCCGTCTTTATGATCTAGATAGCCTACAGATCGAGCCGGCGTTCTTGCCGGCAAACCACGCATTCATGCGTAGAAAGGTCACGTTGGATCATGTTCATAAGCTCCTTGCCGCGGCGGAACCGGTCCTAGCGACATCCGCTTTCGGCCCGGTGCTTGCGGAGGTACGGCAGAAGATCCTCGCCGAACGCCAGAGCGCGAAGGCTGCTATTGAGGAGTACATTCAGCGGTTAGGAATACAGGATCTTGGAGAGCCGAGCTGGCGTAGAATGAAGTAGTGACAGAGGACACACATTCCCGTTCTGCCTGAACTGAAGCAGAAGAAAGAGCTTGTGGCTCCTCGCTATTTACTGTGGGTAGAGGTTCACGAGTGTAGCGCCTCCAAACGGCGGGTTGACGGGTCCGTCGACGGTCTTGGCAGTCGGTCTCGTGCTGGCGTATGCTCGGCGGCATGGATTCCACCAAGCTCTTCGAACTCGGCCTCGGACTCGTCTCGCCCTGGAAGATCGTCGAACTCGAGTTCAGAGACGGCGAGGTGCACATCGAGGTGGACTTCGAGCGGGGCGGCAGGTTCGAGGGCCTTCCGGTCCACGACACGGCCAAGCGCAGCTGGCGGCATCTGGATTTCTTCAAGTACCCGTGCTACATCGAGGCCAGAGTGCCGCGCGTGAAGGGCAAGGACGGGAAGGTGCGCACGGTCGAGGTTCCGTGGGCCCGGCCCGGCAGCGGGTTCACGATGGACTTCGAAGCGTGTGCGATCTCCCTGATGCGTGACATGCCTGTGTATGCGGCCGCGCGCAAGCTCAAGGTGCACGACACGCGCCTTTGGAGGATTCTCCACGCATATGTGAAGCGGTGTCTCGCCGCGACCGACATCGGCGAGCCCAGCAGGGTCGGAGTGGACGAGACGTCGGCCAGACGCGGCCACGACTACGTTACGGCCTTCGTCGACCTCGTCGAGAGGAGAACCCTGTTCGTCACGGCGGGCCGTTCGGGGAGCACGCTCGGCAAGTTCAAGAAGTACCTGCGCTCCAAGGGAGTCAAGCCGGGCAGCGTGCTGGAGTTCTCCTGCGACATGAGCCCGGCGTTTCTCTCGGGAATCCGCCGACACTTTCCAAAAGCTGGAGTCACGCTGGACAAATACCATCTGGTCGCTCTGGTCTCCCGAGCCCTGGACGAGGTCAGGCGCGAGGAGAGCCGGGGATGTAGGAGCCTCAAGCGCACTCGGTGGCTCTGGCTGAAGAATCCGACCAGCCTGACGGACAAGCAGCGGCTGGCGCTGGAAGCCGCGCTCACAGCCGAGCCGTTCTCCAAAACCGCAAGGTGCTACGGCCTCAAGCTCGAGTTCCAAGAGCTGTTCCACCTTCCCAGAGAGCAGGCCTGCCACGAGTTCTACAGGTGGATCGCACGGGCCTTCGAATCCGGCGTCCGGCCTATTCAGGAAGCCGCGGTCACGCTCTTCAACGCCGCCAAAAACGTGCTCAACTGGTTCGAAACCCAAATCTCGACGGGCCTCCTTGAGGGTTACAACAGCGTGCTCCAGGCCACCAAACGCAAGGCCAGAGGCTATCGGACCACCAAGAACCTCATCGCGATGAGCTATCTGCTCCATGGCAAACTGGCGGAGGAGAACCCACAGTAAATAGCGAGGAACCACAAATGTTGGATCAAGAACTCCACGATAGAATCCTCCAAGCATGGTCGGTCTTCGAAACGCCCACGATACGCGACGTTCACGGGGATCCGCCTTATGATTACATGGCTGCGGAGATGATTCGCGAGATTAATGATCGTCCATTTGATCGACTAAACTGCGAGGAGCTAGGGCGGATACATCCGCCGCTTGAGGAGATTGAGCAGTTCCAATATAAATGGTACTACTTTGGTGGTCTCATGCTTTGCTACCTACGTGACTGGTACAGCGAAGTCATTTGCACGGACTACATAGTAGATAGACTGTTCTTATATACTGCTGATCTTGACAAGAACCAAGGTTACCGCAAATACGTGACCGTGGCGCAACTCGAAGTGTCCGTCGATGTACTGGAATGTGCATTGAGGCTCCCTGAGAACCGCAGGCCGAGCGATTTAGAGAGAGTAAGGGCAACTATAGAGAGACTCATCAGATTAATCGGCGTGGGCGATAGTGGCTTGTTTAGGGAAGGTAAGTAGGTTTCGTGCTTCTTTGCGTGTGTAATGATAGGATAATCACCCATGCGTGATTGCGATGGTCTGAAACGCCGAGTACTTGCGAATGGTTCACCAACCACCTTGATCTGGGACGGCTCGGACTATCTTGGCGAGAAGAGCTGATGGCGACAACGTACTACCACACGGTGAACGGGCGGATCCGAGGGCAGAGCACGGGCGGTGTCAGCACGGACTACCTGACCGATGCTTTGGGTTCCGTTGTTGCAACAGCGAACTCTTCCGGCACGGTGTTCAACACCTACCGCTACAAGCCTTATGGGGAGCGGCTGGCCAAGACGGGAGCCCGGGCGGATCCGAGGTTCGGGTGGACGGGTGGCACTGGCAGCCTTAGGACCGACAGGACTTTCTCTGATCCACAATGGACGATGGCAAAATCCTTCCAATGCGTTCTTTCCCGACGAGACGTCTGTGGTTGTCACCTTTGAGCAGGGAAACGAACGAGATTGGAATTGGACCTATGGATCGGCGGAGTTTGACCTCGCTACTGGTGGAGTGCCCCCGAGAATTCAGACCATCCGAAGCGTTAGGCTCTCCGTCTTGAACAGACGAGGAGTCGTGCATTGAAGAAATCGAGATTCAGCGAAGAACAGATCGTCCGGATCGACCTCGGGTGCTTGGGCGAGTGCACAAGGGATAGACTCCACATGTGAGCCCTACAAAGGAGAGGAATCGTTTGCCAGCAGGGGGCATTACCCCGAATCTGCGATCTTTGGCTATGAATGTCTTACAGTGGATTGTGACTCTCGTGCTGGCCGGCATGGCAACTGGATGCTTAGGGGGCGGCGCTCATCCAAGCCCACAGGCGGTGGCCAAGGCGGAGTTGATGTACTATAGGTTGGGTTTTGGGCGTGGTGGTTGGGTGTGCAAGCCCTCGGTTGAGGGTGGGGTTTCGGTGATGCACATCAGGCCCCTAAACGGCCACGACTTTGAATTTGTCGTCCGGATCTTTCCGGGCAAGAACGTGCATATAGAAACGTCTTTGAAGGGGTCTCCGCCTCCATCAAGTGGCCTTCGGACACCAATCGATCCAGCGCGCTTTGACGCTCTTAGGGTCGCAATGCATGATCAAGACTTTCTGAGCTTGATTGGCGAGAGTCATCACACAACGCTGTCCTCAGTTCGACAAGGCATCTGGGTTACGGTCGATTTCAGTCCATTTAAGGGCTATTCAAGTAAGAGGTCCGTTCTTATCAATCCGACTGGGGAGATCGTTTCCGTTTCTTTGGGTCGGTGAGACTTCCTGAAGAGGAGAAGTTGAGGGTCTTGGTGCGACTCGATCCGTGGCCTGAACGCGATCCGGGTTATGAGGTGGTGCCATGGCGTATCGAGGGAGATAGCTTGACATTGCCACCTCCAACGGATTCCTTTTATCGGCCCGGCGAGCGGGTTGAGGCCTGGCTTCTGTGGCCGAGGTACCAGAGGTGGCATGTTCCACGTCGCAAGATTCAAAGCGTGGACGTTAATGGGATTCGATTCTCGCTATCGGCTCCCGAGGGACAGACCAAAGGGAAGGTCTCGGGGCCTGGAGCGATGGTGGTGCATATTCCGGCGAAAACGATCACCAATTCCGGAGCATGGCGATCACGTTCAGAGCCTTGGCGCTGGATGGTCATAGGTTAGCGTGAAGCGATCGGCATGGTCAAGGAGGACCGGGCCTTGCGCTGGGATTCTCCCTTGAGATCGATACGGTTGGCGTTGTGGACGAGCCGGTCGAGAATCGCGTCGGCCAAGGTTGGATCGCCCAGCCGCGAATGCCACTCTTCCACCGGGATCTGGGTAGCCAGAAGCGTCGCCTTTGAGCCGTACCGGTCGTCGAGCACTTCGAGAAGGTCCCGAGCCTGGGCGATGGTAAGGGGATCGCGAAGCCAGTCGTCGAGGATGAGGAGCTCGACTCGCCGCAGCGCGTCGAGGAACTTGGGATACGAGCCGTCAGCGTGGGCGAGCGTGGAGCTGTAGAGGAGCCTCCCGAGCCGCTCGTAGCGCACGGTGAACCCGGCGCGGCAGGCGGAATGGCCCAAGGCGCAAGCGACGTAGGTCTTGCCCGCGCCGGTTGGACCGACGACGATGACGCCCTGCCCCTGCGCGATCCAATCGCCCCCGGCAAGACCGAGAATGCGCGCGCGGTCCATTCCTCGGCCGGGTTTCATGTCCAGGTCCTCGATAGTGGCGTTTTGGTGTAAGCGGGCGGCTTTGAGCCGGCGCTGGAACCGCGCGGCCTGGCGCGCGGTCCATTCCTCGTCGATGAGCAGCCCGAGCCGCTCTTCGAAGGAGAGTTCGGCGTATTGGGCGCTCTGCATCTGGACCGCCAGCCCGGCGCGAAGGCCGTTCAGTTGCATGGCGGTCAGCTTGTCGAGCATCGGTTGCGTGAGCATGTTCTTTCCTCTTTAGGTGTAGTAGTCGGGGCCGCGCACATTGGCATGGGCGGCCGTCGGTTCGAGTTCAGGCTGGGGCAGCGGCGCTGCGTCCAGCCCGGTATCGAGAATGTTCTTGACGCCTTTGTATCCGGCCAGCCCGAAGACCAGCGCCCGCCGACAGGCGGCTTCAAGCCTCTCGGGGGTGTACCGGTCTCCCAGGCGCAGCACCCCCAGACACGAGCGAAACGCCTGCTGCGGATGGACGCGCCTTTCGAGGAGTTCGGTGATCACGGCCTGCGTCTGGGGACCGATGCGCGCCGCCCAGGCGATGAAGCGCTCGGGGGTCCATTGGGCGTGGGCGCGGTGGCTTTCGGGCATGTGCGCGGGATCGGTCGTGTGCCCGCCCCGACGCTGCGAGCGCACGTGGCTGGCCAGGCGCACGCCCCCTTCGAAAACCTCGATGGTGAGCGCGGCCGCGCGGATCTCGACCTGCTTGCCGATGAGCTGGTAGGGCACGCTGTAAAAGTGGTGGTCGAACTCCACGTGGTAGTCGATGGCGACCTTGGCCGGCTTCCAATCCGCCATCTCGAAGGGCCGATCGGGCAGCGGCAGGAGTGCTGGCCTGTCGACCAGGTCCATCAGCTCCCTGCGGCTCTGCCCGAGGTGACGCATGGTCCGTTCGTTGACGATCGCTAGGCGCTGGCGGATTGCGTCGTTCGCGGCTGCGAGCCCGATGAAGGTCTGGTCGCGCAACGGCGCCAGCACGTCGCGCTCGACGATCTGCACGCCGGTCTCGACCTTGGCCTTGTCCCGGGGGGTTCTCACGCGCGCGGGCACCACCGCTGCTTGGCAGTGGACGGCGAACGCCAGGTACGTCGGGTTCAAGTCAGGCTCGTAGCGGCACGCCTTGTGAACACCCGACTTGAGATTGTCGGGCACCGTCAGCGGCACAACGCCTCCGAAGTGTTCGAAGGCGCGGATGTGGCCGCCGATCCAGTTGGCCAGTTCCTGTGTCCACTGCGCCTCGGCGTAGATGTAGTTGCTGGCCGCCAGCGTATAGACGAAGATCTGCGCCTCGCGCACTTCTCCGGTAGATGGATCGACCACGGACATGGTCAACCCCGCGTAGTCGACGTAGCCTTCTCCCGCCTCGTGGCTCTGCCGCATCGTAGGGTTCAACGTCTTCTTCCAGCGTCCGTACAGTTCGCAGAACTGGCTGTAGCCGTAGCCGTTCGGGTGCTCGGCGCGGTACTCGCGCCAGAGCAACTGGAGCGTGACCCCCTTGCGGCTCAGCTCGGCGCGGACTTTGGCCCACTCCGGCAGGGGGACCGATGTCCCGGATTCGCGCTGCGGCACCGGGAACAGAAGAGCGAACAACGCCTTGTCGTCCATCTCTTCCGGCAACGGCCAACCGAGCTCTGCCGCTTTGGCGCGATTGACGTAATCGCTGACGGTGCTGGGCGAAACGCGGCAACTCCGGGCCACCGCCCGGTTGGGCAGCCCGCAGCCCAATTTCAACCTGATGACTTCTCTGATCTTGCGCACGGACAACTTCTCCTGTGCCATTCCCACCTCCTGGAGCGAACTCCGAGAAGCCAAGGATGGCGGATTCGGTTATCCAGCACCTGGGAAGATTCCGGAGCATGCCGATCGCTCATTCCGGACAAGAGCCCAAAACCGATCGGCATGGCCCGGAATCCGTGATCGCCATGCCCCGGAATCCGTGATCGGCATGGCCCGGAATGAGCGATCGCTTTGGGCCGGTGCATGCAATGGTGGATTTGCCGTTCACCTGGACCTTTCGGAACCCCAGTGGTGCCTGACCCATCGTTTCCCCTGAGCTCGCCTCCTGGCAATCTCCAGTCTTCCCATCTCGGAGATGTGTTGATAGGATGCGGTCAAGTCAGAATGGTTCGCCCTGCTCATGCTACTCCTCCATTCTTCGATGA
Organism: Fimbriimonadaceae bacterium; assembly: GCA_023957775.1. Classification (NCBI taxonomy): domain Bacteria; kingdom Bacillati; phylum Armatimonadota; class Fimbriimonadia; order Fimbriimonadales; family Fimbriimonadaceae; species Fimbriimonadaceae bacterium. Next base: position 100,443 of record JAMLGR010000009.1, read on the forward strand.
GTCTGGGTTGCGGTCAAAAGGAGTTGCATCCACGAAACGCTGGTCGTCTTCGGACAAACCTGCCAACAGAGTGCGAATGCGCTCCCGCCAAGCCCACCGAAGGGGAATGCTGAATTTCCCACATCTTAACCTGATGGTTCTCACATTGGGACGCCTAATGGGAACGGTTTGAACTCCCTCTGTTGCGGAGTTCGATTCCCCTTCGAGGTTCAGCGGGAGACTTCTACAGCACGGACACACATCCTGTCGTATACTGGCTATTGGGGCACCTCTGACACGATCACTCTTGGAGCCGGCGTAGCAGTAACCGCAACGACCAATGCAATGTACAGGAAATGTGGTCTTCCAGGCAAGACCAGCTGGAGTTCGTGGTTGGTCTGTGGAATATATACTATAAGCAGTTGCTTGCTCTTTGTGCCAGTCTAACGAAATACGGATACTGCGAAGACGGCGGCTATCGCAACAAGCAAAGAGAATGTGAAGACGTTGAAAGGCCATTTTATTAGATTTCTGAGCGTTGCAGGTTTTACGCTGCTGCTTGCGTCGCCAGTACCGCTGATCCTAAGCCTAAGTCAGGGACAAGCTCCTTCGTCTCAGTATTTCCAAGCAGGATTTCTAAGCGTTGTCGGCGGCGCTTGTTATTGCGTAGGGTCCACGTGCTTGCTTATCGCCAGTCTGCTAAAATCATGGAAATCTGTGGTTGGAGTGGTAGTCCTAGGTGTACTCGATTTCCTTCTATTGATTGCTTTGCTTCAGGTTGCAGGTACCTCCGATCCTGCAATCAGTGCTGGTGTCGGGTCGAATGCGAGGTTCGGGTGGCGAGGAATCGACGGTTTCAATGGTGACGTGAGCCTGAGCCAGTCCGAGGTCTACGGCCGCACCAAGGACTGCCTGAGCCTTGACTTGGCAACGTGAAATACGATCGATGGTCAACTCATTGGTCCAAATCCATACTCGTACTATGTAGGCAACCCATCAAGTAACCCAGGGGCCATATCCAAGTGCAACTCGTACGGAGCTAAGTTAAGCCATTGGAAATGCTGTAGCTCCGAAAATGGGTTTGGTGGTTGCAAGTGCACTTCTGGGGCTTGGCTGACCGCGTCGGCATTAGTGGCTGCCACCCGTGAGCGCCGATGCTGGCACGAACTGGAGCAGAGACGGTGGGTACCGCGTCGTCAGGGCCAGCCATAGCCGTGCCCGTAGGGCGATCATAGCCCGTAGCGAAGCGAAGGGATCGATCAGGCGGCCCGAAAGGGCATGGCTGAGTCCTGGCGTCGTGGGCGTGGGCGGAGACCGTCGTAGCGGAAGGGCGGGACGGCGGCGAAGCGGGTACCGAGTTGCAGGGTAGGACAAGGGGAACGGGGTGAGGAGCCGAATCGGTGGCAGGGGAGAGCGCCGAAGAAGGCGCACGGACCGTACACCGGGGCGGCACCGTTAGAGACCGTCTACGCCTCGCACGAGCCACGGAGAAGGGCAAGAGACGGCAATCCTCATGGTTCCTGCGGCTTCATAATGCCCGATTATCAGAGAGGGGGGACCCGCGCAGCGGGGGGGAGTCCTTTGCGAAGCGAACTGATAATCGCCATTATGAGAGCCGTGTCTCGCGTGGTTGGCAAACCCTTCGCCGGACCGAGTCCCACCCGTAGCGGTGGGCGAGGGAGGAGCGGTACGGCTCAACACCATGCCCGCATCGATGGTTGTGGGCGAGTGCGGATCTGCCGGGCCAAGTGGTCCGCCTACGTTGAGGTGAACAGGTCCAGATACTCTCGATAGACGAATCTCCGCCCGTACTCGACAGTCTCGTCGGTCTGAACCAGGATTTCGGCATCGGTGAACTTGGCCACGAGGCGATTCGCATTTGTTCGCGAGAGTTGAGTGACGCGTTCGACAGTCTTCACCGAAATGAAGGGGCTCCCGTAAAGGTGCTTGAGGAGAGTCATGGCCGTCGCCTGGTTTCGGCCAAATGCCGCAACTCGAGGAATGTCCTTGTCGCGGAGTCTGTTGACTCCTCTTGCGGTCTCAATCGCCTCGTCGGCAACTTGACGGATGCCTTCCAAGAAGAAGGAGAGCCATCCATTGATGTCAGAGGAATCGTGATATGCCTGCAACTGATCAAAGTACGCATCTCGGTAGCGCTTGAAGAACTCCGACAAGTACAGGACTGGACGCTTCAGCGCGCCTGTTTCACAGAGAAAGAACGTCACTAGCAAGCGGCCAGTCCGTCCGTTGCCGTCCACGAAGGGATGGATCGTCTCGAACTGGGCGTGGGCAAGTCCTGCCCTAATGAGGATTGGTAGTGATGAGGGCGCGTGGATGAACTTCTCAAGATCGGCCAAAGCGCTCTTCATGGGATCCGGCGGAGGGGGAACGTACCGTGCATTTGCCGGCGATCCTCCCCCGATCCAGTTTTGCGTCGTTCTGAACTCGCCGGGATACACGTGGCCATGGGATCTACACCCCGAAGCAAGAAGTGTCTCGTGCACTTCCCGAACCAATCGAAGCGAGAGAGGAAGTTCCTTGAGGCGAGCCAGACCTTGGTTCATCGCTTGTATGTAGCGGCGGATGTCGTCAACATCATCTGGGAGCCCCGAGATCATCTGGGCCTCAGCTTTCATGGCATCCACCATAGTGGCTTGAGTACCCTCCACCTGGCTGGAAAGGGCAGCTTCCTTGCGGATGTACATCAAGATGAAAAGGTCAAGATCGGGCAGTAACTCAGTAATGCCATCAAGCCTTCCCAAGCTTAGGTTGGCAGCCTCAAGAACGGACAGGACACTCTCACTGAGTGTTAGATTTATGGGTGGGAATGCCTCTGGAATAAAGGCCTTGTAACCTGCTGGCTGAGAAATATATCTACCGATCATGATCCGTGACATCCCGATTGGAGTTGTAATGCCAAGTGGCGTTATCCATTACAACAGAGGATAACATGTCACGGAAGACGTACAAATGGCCAAAAAAGACTCAACGGTTTTCCACAGCCCGTATTCCGAGGGTTCTTGAGCCCGTGCACAGATACCTGAGCCACAGAAGAGCCGACAATGAAGGACCCTGCGAACCTTGAGCCTTCAGCTTCCCCGAATGATTGCCCGTCAAGGCCCCCCCAAACCCAAAGCAACCGACACGGGCTTCAACCGTCTTGCGTCAGCGTGCCCATAGAGATCGGCCGTCAGCGCGATCAGTGCGTGTCCGATCATCTTTCCCACCGCGTGGAGGTCCCCCGTTTCGGCCAAGGCCAGATTCGCAGCGGGGTGGCGGAGCTTGTGAGGCGAAACCTCGGGGAGCCCGCCTTCCGGCAGAGTGCCTTCAGGCGTTGCGCAACGTACTTCGGGTCGAGCCGACGACCGTAGGCGTTCAGAAACGCGATCCCTTCGGGGTCCTTGATTCCATCGAACATCTGACGGGACTCCATGTCCGTAGCGCCGCAACGAGGTCAGAGCCGATGGGTAGTATGCGGTCTTGGTTGGTCTTGGTGCCCACGCGTCGAACGAGCTTGCTCCCGTCTCGCTGAAGCTGGCCCGTGAAGTGGACCTGTCTCGCCGGCAAATCGAGATCAACCCAACGGACTCCGGTAGCTTCTCCAATGCGAGTGCCGGTCGTAAGCATGAACCAAAGGAGTTCCGAGATCTCTGATGCCCGGTAGACGCCACACGGGTTTGGCCTAGAATGGGGTCATCCTTGCGACGCTTGGAATCGTGGGGACAAGAAGATGCGACAGTCCCTTTCCCGTGATCGAAGAACGGCCACAAATGCCCTCGGGATGCTCCTCGGCTGCCTGGTCGTGCTTGCCGGCGGATGCGGGCCCTCGCATGCCGAACTTGATGCAGCGCTTGTGAAGGCCGTGGGAGAGGGGGACCTCGCGAAGACCCGTGAACTGCTTTCCCAAGGCGCAAACCCCAACGCGCGGGACCCCAACCCGGCACGCGGCTTCTCGGTCTTGATCTCGAGCCTGGAGCACCTCGACATCCTCGACGTCCTGCTGGCCCACGGGGCCGACCCCAACCTGAAGGACGCAAACGGCCTAAGCCCGCTCTCCTACGCCGTGGGTCTCGCATCGGAGACGGGCCCCGAGCCGTTCAAGCGGCTTGTCGCGGCTGGCGCACGGTTGGATGAACGGGGTCAGAGCGGGGAGACGATCCTCCATTACGCCGCCAACGGCGGAGATCTCGAAATCGTGAAGTTCCTCGTGAATCAGGGCTTGGACGTAAACGCAAAGGACAACCGGGGAATGACCCCGCTGATGCACAGCGTCTTCTCTTCCGGTCTCCCGAAAGACAAGGCTCCGATTGAAATCGTCCGGCTGCTGATCGACCTCGGTGCAGACCTCGACGCAAAGGACGCGAAGGGCCAGACCGCCTACGATTGGGCAGCGACGGGACTCTTCAAAGGGAGGTCGGGGGAGGGCGAACTCCTGAGCCTTCTCCGCCCATCCGCGGGCGGCTAGGCATTCGATGCGCGTCGATCCTCTGTTGAGGGGCATGGGCGGGGTCAGAGGAACCCCACCCATGCAGATGCCGTCGATCCTAAGTCCCTACAGGGATAGACTCAGGAGCTCTTGCCCTTCCGTCGACGACGGGCCGCCGAGACCAGGGCCAACGCAGCGAGACCCATCGTTGCCGGCTCGGGAACGGGACTCGCAGTCACCACGAGTTCCGGGTTGTTGCCAGATGTGTTCTCCTTGGATCGGAAGTAGGGCCAAGGCGAGGTGTTGGGATCGCGAATGATCGCCATGCCGTAATTGGTGGCGCCACCATCGACCCAAGACTGGACGAGCGACGTCACGTCCCACTCCTTCCAACCGGTCGCACTCGAGCTTGTCGTCAGACTCGCGGAAGGCGTGGCGGCGAGGCTTGGGCGAGTCGCGTAGGTCAGCGTTCCTTCGGCCCAGGGATCAAGAACTTGAAACACGTTGTAAGTGATCCCAGATACACCGTTGAAGTCCTGAAAGAGCCGCAGAGTTGCGCCAGTTACCGTGCCGCTTGCAAAGCTGGAGACATCGAACTGGATGTGCGCGATCACGTCGGTCGCGCCATCCCAGTTCTCAGCGATCCAAGGCCGACCGCCGAAATTGTCATCGCTATAATCGTTGCCTGAGGCGCCGCCCGCAATGGCGTCAGCGTCCCCGATCGCACCGAGCGTCACCTGCGCAAAAGCGCTTCCGACCATGAACGCCGACAGCGCACCCACCAGAGCCAAACGGACAAAAAATTGCTTCATATTGATTTCTCCCTTAATTGCCAAAAAACCTATCCATGAGTGTAACAAACTCTCCACAGAACCGACTTCTGCAGAGCACACAACGTGGCAAAACTGGCAATACTGCCGGTCCGACGATCCCGAGGCTCGATGCCACTTCCTCGCCCCTTCCTACACTCTTGAAAGTCCGGCCGAGGCCAACGCCTGGTCCAAGTCGACCCCCATCGCCTGCACCCGCCGGCCCACCGACGGGTGTGTGAGCGTAAAAGCCATCAGAGGAGACCACTCGAGGGGCTGGTTCAGGAACGCGTGCAGCTTGAGCAGACCGGTCGCGAGCGATTCGGCGGAAACCCTCTCGGCGGCAAACCGGTCCGACTTGAACTCCCGGGCACGAGACCCGATCGAGTACAGGATGCGGGCGGCCCAGGCCGCGATCGGAAGGCCGGACCACAGGACAATCGGGAACCAGAAGATCCCCGACGCGTCACGATAAGCCTCGGCTGGATGGCCCACAAGCACCACCAGCAGGACGAGGACCGCGATCGAAAGCACGAAGTACACCCCCGTCGTCTTCTTCGCGTCCTTGTCGATGCGATGTGAGAACTCGTGGGCGAGCACCGCCTTCACCTCTTCGGGTTCCAGCAGCTCGAGCAGAGCCGTTGTCGTGATCACGTCTCCAGTCGGCGCGGCGATGGCATTGGCCACCAGCGATCGGAGCACGTAGGTCCGCCCCACCTCGACGCCGCTCGCATCGGCCGCACTGCGTACGACCTCGTGCCAGGACGAATCCTCCGGCAGTCGCACCCGGGTCGAGCGCGCCCACACGATCACAAGGCGTCTCGCCAACAGGAGCGCGATCTGGGCGATGAGCAACACGATCGCCAAGCGGAGAAGGAATTCGATCGACCTCGGCAAAAGGGGCGCCGTGAGTCCCACGATCGCCCCTACAAGCACCAGGACACCCACGCCCACCAGCCGGCTGCCGAACGACGGCACACAATGCACAAACCGAGGGTAACGCTTGCCGAACGCTCGCTCCCAACGAAACTGGATGAACAGATTGCCGGCGAGGTAGAGGAGCATCGGGACCGCGGGCAGCAAACCGGCCACCGCAAAGGCCAACCTCCCATCTGTCCACAACATCCACGGCTTCCAACGGTAAGCCATGCCGAACAGGCCGACGACGAACAGTATCGAGAGCCCCACCCAACAGCCCACGATCTGCCGGGCGATTCGAGAGTGCAGCTCCGCGAGCGATGCGAAGCTCGGCCACGCATACTCCTCAGCACTCGAGGAACGTGGGCGACGCGCGTAAACCGACAGACTGGTCTGCCAAAGCAAGACGAATCCCAGAGCAAAGTACGCGAGTTCCACTTAGTTCAACTCAGGGAGACCGCCTTGGAAGCTCAGGTCGGGATTGCCCACGAGTATGCCAGCCAACCGCAACTCCTCCACGGCCTCAGAAGCCCAGTGGTCGTTGGGTACATCGACGAACGGTCCGTTTGCTTGCGCGGTGAGCACAAGATAACGCCGAACGTATTCGCTCTGAGAGGTCAAGAGGGCGTCCACATTGATCTCCATGGCCTCGAGTTCGTAACGCCGCATGACGGTCAATCTGCGAAGATCGGCGAAGAGATAGCGCCAACCACTGCTGGCCTGTATCATCTTGACGACCCCATCTCGATCAGGACCGGGATTGGCGTCGCGCAACAACTTCTCTCGCTCAGACACCACCTCCCGCAAATGGCGGGTGGTCGCGTGGGCGGCGACCGCCAGCTCGAACTTCGACCAAGCGCCGTTGTGGAAGTGTACGGGATACCCGGCAACCAGGTCCTCCGACCTCATGCGACCTAATGCAAACACCTCCCAGTTGGTCGCCACGTCTTGCGCGGCGGACGCCACCGAAAGGGCAAGGATCGCTGGAAGAAAAGTGAACATTCTGATGACAGGATACGTTACTTGCCTAACACCCGAACAGAGGGCAGCGGCACGCCCGAGAGGTTGCGGCCCCACGAAGACGACTTGAGTCGTACACTGGGAGCATGCGTTGGGATCGATCACCGAACGCGCGCATCGACTCTTGGTGCTCCACATCGCCGAATCTGACGTTCGCGAGGCATCTCGTCGTTGCGGTCCTTCTTGCACCAGCTCTCGTGACCTCCTCTTTCGGACAGCAGCAAGAGCTCCTTGACGCCCGTACTGTTATTCGACGAATCTCGGAGAACGATCCCGAGGCCAAGATCGAGCGCGCGGAGAAGGCGCTCGCCGAGCACGCACGATCTCTCGCAGATCGCCGCAACACCGCGTCCTCGGCCTTGGCGACCGAGTGGTTGGCACTGGTCGACGAGGCGATCGCGCTTCCGCATCGCAGTTTCAACGGTGCTATGGCAGGTATGCCGCCGCAACCCGTCGGGACCCTGCTCAATGTTCTCATCACTCTTCCCACTCCCCAGGTCTGGCTCGACATTCGCGCCCTCGTGGCCAAGAGGCCGCCCTCGTTGGATCGGACCGCGCTGCTCATGTTGTGCGCGCGGCTTGTGGGCGACGACGAAGAGGTGCTGAAGCTCTGCGACGAGTACGACCGCCTCCTCGGCCCCGAGAAGCGCGAAGTCTTTCCCCCTCTTGGGACGACGAGGATCCGGATGGCCGCCGCGCGCCGGCTCGGAAGGTTTGGCGATCCACGGCTGATCGAGAGAATGCTCGGAGACTTTGACGCTGTTCAAGAGCTGCCAAACCTTGCGGACCTGTTGCCTCCGGGCCAGCTCCAGCAGGTGATGCTTCATGCGGTTCAGCAAGCCAAGCACTGGGTACCCTTCCGCAATCGACAGAATCGGAGAGTTGCCAGACAGACCGTCCTGGACCATTTGGAAGACCTTCCCCGGGCGATCTTCGACTTGGCCGACGATTGGAGCGATTCATCCTATGTGCGCCAGCTCATCGACCACTACGGATACGCAAGCCTCCTCGACCCACGGAATCTAGGATCCTCCGCCCAGAAGATCTACTTTCGGGATCTCGCCCTGACCGGCAAGCTGGAGGAAGCCGCCCGATTGATTCAGGATTGCAACGAGGCGCCCCGGATCGATCCGGAGGATTGGGGAGCAGCGAAGGACCTCGATGCGTTCGTCGCCAAGTTGCAGGAGCGGGTTCCGTCGAAGGATCTGTGGGACCTGTACGAGAGTGCGGCCGTCGCTTCCGGCCACACCGACAAGGCGGCAACGCGGCTTCGTTCCGTAGTCGCCGATCCAGGGGTCGCTCCGAAGCTGAGGCTTCGGCTGCTCCAGTCTCTCTATGGCTTGGACGCGAGACAGGGCGACCTTCCGGCGCTTGCCCGCGACAGGGAGATGCTTGGTAGCCTCGACCGAACGCGTTCCGACTACGACCCGGACTCCATGATCCTCGGAATCGGACTCGCTGCCCGTGACGAGGGACTCATCGAAGACGGGATCCAGCATGACTTGGCGGCAACAGGGAACCCCATTTGGCCAGGTGGATCGCTCTTCCGGGCGCTCTCCCAGCAAGGGAAGTGGGTGCTGTTGGAACAGCTCGAGTTGAACTCGCTGCTGAAACGAGAGGGGAATGACTGGTACCACGCGAAGGGACTCTGCACGATCTACTATCTTGCCAAGCGCCCCATCGACGTCCTCGCGCTTCTTCGGAATTACCCGGACTGGCCTGGGAAGGATCTCTCGGAACTCGACAACGGATCCAGCAGAGACTACAGCGACGCCGAGAGCGAAGTTAGCCAGCCCCTGGGGTTCTACGCGGCTTGGGCGCTCAGCGAAACCGGACAGCCGGTGGTGGCCCTCTCCATCCTCCGCAACTTGCTGCTGCGCGACAGCCAGCTCTACCATTGTTACGCGCTTCTCAACAAAATCGGCGGCGATTCCCTGCTTGGAATCTACAACGACGTCATTCAGGCCGATCCCTGCGCCGCGATGCCCTTGCTGTGGAAGGGTGATCTTCTGTTTGGCCTTGGCAACACCGACGAGGCCGAGGCGTGTTTGCGAAAGGCTGTGGCGATCGACCCCGTCGCCACAAGCTCCTACAGAACGAAGCTCTACGAACTCCTCGGCCAGATCCGAAGGAAGAAGGGCGATCCGGTCGGGGCTGAAGAGGGCGAGCATCGAGCGACCGCCCTCGGTTTGGCGGCTCGGGCTGCGGAACTCGAAGCGGTCAAACTGCTCCCCCAAGCTCGTCAAGCGCTTGAGCAAGCGGTGGAACTCTGGCCAGAGGATGCCATCCTCCAAGCCCGGTTGGCCGAGGTCTTCGTCGCCCAATGTCTGCCGGAACGCGCCATGGAGCACTACAGGATGGCGCTGGAAAACGTGTCCGAGTGTCTTGGCAACGGTCCAGAAGCTCCTTCAGAAGTGGGAGTCCTATTCAGGAACGCGAGGGTGCGCGAGATGGCAAAGGTGATCCTTTCCAGACGCCTCCTTGAGAGTCCCGAAAGCGCCTCTGTCCACTACGCCCTGGGTCTGCTCGACATGAATCTGGGCGACACGAAGGAGGCGGTCTCCGACATGAGAAAGGTGACCGATCTGGACCCAACGCATGTCGGCGCATGGGCGTCGCTGGCATCGTTGGCGAGCAAGGGGCTCCCGAGCCCCACCGAGGCGCAACAGGCCGTCTTCAAGTTGATCGAGCTGAATGCAATTTCGAACCGCGCATGGGATAGGTGGGTTGATCTCGACGCAGTGAGCGATCTGGGATCGGCCTACCAAGCGATCCAAACGAAGCTCGGGACATTGCCCGAACAGGACCACGGCCCGCTCTTCGCACTTCACGGCGCGGAGCCTTATCCTGGGCAGACGATCTTCCCCGTATTTGACAGTCTCGATACCCGTGGTCGTCTTCCCGGCTCGTTCTTCCAACAGTCGGACATCGGCCAAATCGCTCAGCTCTTCCATCCCACCCGGTACCCGTTCGAATGATGTTGATTCCCTTGCTCCTGATCGTCGCAGGGTTCCAAGACCGCACCAACCCACAAGGGCTGCTCGGAGCAGACGAGGTGACGCATAGACTCGCAGCGAACCCTCCGCGGTCGACGGAATCGGGTCCCCTTGAGGGCGTTCGAGCCGCGTCGCGGGCTCTGTCCGCCCGGTTGGATGCGCTGTCGCCCGAGCAAGCCGCTGCCGAGTGGTTGGCCCTGTTGAAGCGATGGGAAACCGACACTTCGACGATGCCATCCCATCCGAATGGATACCAATGGGCGGAGATCATGATGCCGCCTCTCCCTGCGCCCGCGGCCTGGCCGTTGATCCGGGCGGACCTGGCCAAGCAACCCGCCGACGCAGAGCGGAACCGGGTGATCCTTCTCTTCGACGACCTTCTCGGAAAGGACGCTGATGTGTTGCGTTCCCTGGAGGGCATGCGCAGCCCGAACGGGGACTCGAAGAAGGAAGACGCCTTTTCCCCCGAGAGCCCCATTTCAAAGGCCGAGCGACCCATCGCCTTACGAACTGGAGACCTCGCTCTCCTTGAGGAGGTCTATGTTCGGTTGGCTGGCGGGGACGCATTCTGGGGCGGGGACGGAATTCCAGACCTGGTTCGGCAGTTCGGAAAGGAGAGGGCCGAATCGATGCTCCACAAGATTTTCGAGGGGTCCGGGACTCCGTTCACGCAGTTCCAAGGAACCGCAACGCAGGACCTTGCGATGGCCGTCGTCGTCGCCACGCTTTCCACTCAGAAGATGCCTCAATGGTATTTGGCCAGGGGCCTGGCCGATTTTCCTTACGTGGCCGCGCTGGTGGGTCGATTCGGCGAGGACGCGTTCACTCAGTATGGAACTTCCGGAGCCGCGGGCTTGATCTATGCCCTCGGATTGGCCAAGAGGGGCCAGATGGAGCAGGCGGAACGGGTGCTTGGCATCGCCGGAGGGTGGAGCGGCGACCTCGCCACCTACGTGAACGGCGGTTGGGACGAACAGACGCTCTTCGACCTGGTTGCGACGCTCCTCGATCGCAAGCCCTTTGACGCGCTTTGGTCGCTCTACTCGGCTCTGGGCCGATCGCTTGGCCGATCCGAGGAGGTCGCGCAACGCTTGGACCGCTGGATCTCCAACCCCGATCTGGCACCCGAATCCCGAGCGCTCTGCCTCGCCCAAAGGGCAACTCTCGACCTCGCACAAGGCCGTTCGAAGGCGGCCGTCGCTGCGTACAAAGAGTGCGTACGTCTGAACGCCAGGCAATATGCGGACACCCTCCTTCGCCTGGCAGCCGTGGTGGGGGATCGGGAAGCGTTGGACTTCGTCGCCGAGGCGGCAAAGTCGATGGGCACCGACGTGAATCGCCTCGACCTTTTCGGCGCCTACCTGTCTCAGGGTAGGGTCTCCGACGCTCAGGAGGCCGTCCTATCGGCGGCTCAGGACACTCAGAACGTCAATCTCAGCGCGGAAGGTCAGGGACGTTTGCTCAACGCGTATCCAGACAGGGGAGTCCAACTGGCTCACTTGTACTACAAAGCAGACAGACCTGCCGAGATCCTGACGCTGCTCGACGAGTATCCGAGTTGGGGAGCGAACGATCTCTTCGACCTTGTCGATTACCGTTCGGGCACCTACTATTACCCAAGCATCGGGGGCCAGACCGAGCCCTTGGGGTTCTATGCCGCCTGGGCCTTTGGAAAGACCGGCCGCACACCTCTGGCCGTGCGCATCCTGCACTCCCTGATCCCATTCGAGCCCAGGAGCGACGCAGCCTGCGCATTGCTCAACGAATTGGAGGGCGAGGCCGCCCTGTCCTTCTACGAGCAGCGCGTCGCTGCAAACCCTCTGGACGCCCGCTCCCTCGTGTGGAAGGGGGACCTCCTGCTGAGGGTTGGGAGGCTCAAGGAAGCAGAGGCGAGCGTTCGCGCAGCGATGGCCCTCAATCCCTCGGGCGTCACTTCGCATCATCAGGAACTGGAGATCTTCGCAGCCATCCTCGATGCAGAGGGGGATCACGCGGGCGCAGAGGCCTATCGCCAAAGGGTCGAGGCGGCACGTCTTGCCGATCAGGGCGATCGAGAGTGGCGGGTCGGACTCTACTCCCAAGCCGCCGACCACTACCGTCAGTCCTTGAACCTCTCTCCGGCTCAGGGCTCGGTTCAAGCTCAATACGCCCAGGCCTTGGAGAGCCTTGGCAACCATCGAGAAGCGGTCGCCGCGTCCATGAAGTCGCTTGAGATCCTCCCCGGCCACCAAGCGGGAGCCATCGCGTTGCCCAACGTACGGATTCTTCAGAACGAGACCGATCGGCGCCAAGCACGCTCTTTGCTTGAGAGCCTGAAAGGGGACCATCCACGGGATCTGGGAATCCTCGTGGCCTGTGCCCAGTTCGAGTCTCGAACGGGACAAGACAAAGAGGCGCTTGCGAGTTATGAGGAGGCGCTCAAGATCGACCCCCGATGCATTCAAGCATGGTCTGGCATCGCCAGCCTCGCGCCAAGCGGTGTCGTGTCCAAGAAGCAAATCGAGGAGGCTTTGCTCGCTCTGATCGGCTTGTCCCCTGGGTCGGCGCAGTCCTACACCATCAGCCCCGCGTACGGGAGCATCAGCGACAAGTCGGGTCTGTGGCTGGCGTACCACAAGGCAACATCATCTGCGCCCACGGCACCGGAGGGACCCCTCTATCCGCTGGAGGCATCGAAGCGCTCGATGGCCGCAGGCAGCCGTCCGGCCAACAACCGGCGTCCCCCGGTTCGCGTCACGCCCGGCGAATTCCTGAGCGGGTTGCGGGAACTGGAGGACCTGATTGAGGTGGGTCGCACCCCCTGGGAAAACGGCAACTGAGACCGGACGGACGCGTGCGTCACATCCCTCGGTTGACAAAGAGAACGCGGCCATCCTCGCCTAGGCCAACGTTCGCATCCCATCCAATCCTTACAGGCCAACTCTGAATCCAAACGCAGTGGCATCGCACGTCTTTGCCGTCTACCTTGGAGTCGATTGGGAGTGCTCCCAGGCCGGAGTATTCAAAATCCCACGTGGTCGTACTCGGGTCAAGTTTGAGCACCTCCTTGAAGCAAGCCTGCAGCACCTTGGGCGGGACCCCTTCCGTTGCCAACTTCGATGCTGCACGCCTTGTCAAGTCCATCTTCACGTGGACTCGATTTCCCACGACTTGCCAAGCACACTCCTCGATCGAGCCCACGAGGTCCCTGCGTCGGCTCGAGAAGATCTTGAGAGACCGGGGCACCGCGCTTGAGTCGAGAACGACATGGTAGTTGGTCCCCTTCTGCACGAACCCGCTGAATTGGACGAGGCACTCTTCAACTTCGATCGATCGTCTAGCATCGTCCGGGATGGCCATTCGGACAGGTTGGCAACACAGTGCGAACAACGAGGGAATCGCGAGCATCATCTCGTAGTCATTGTGCAACACCTCATCGCCCATCGCGCCGTACCCCGGATCAGGCGACGCCCAGTAGAATCCCTACGTGGACCTCTCCCCTCTGCTGACCTCGCACCGCTCGATCCGCCGGTACAAGCCGGACCCCATCGACCCCGCCCTGATCGAAAAGGTCTGTCACGAAGCCATCATCGGGACGTCCTCCTCGGGGAATCTCAACTCGGTCTCGATCGTCCTCACCCGAGACCCCGAGCGGAAACGCCGCCTGTTCGAGCTTCACTCCGAGCAAGAGATGATCCTCCAGGCCCCGCTCGTGATGACGTTCTGCGCCGACTGGTGGCGGACCCGCGAATGGCTGCGCCTGCGCGGCGCGCGGGACAATTTCAACAACCTCCTCGGGTACCACGTCGGGGCGTACGACGCGATGATCCTCGCCCAAAGCGTGTGCCTGGGATTCCAAGACGAGGGGCTGGGCATCTGTTACATGGGCACGACGCTCTTCAAACTTCGCGAAATCGGCGAAGCGCTCGGCCTTCCGGAGACCTGCATCCCCGTCACGACGATCGTGGTCGGCTACCCGGACGAAGACCCGCCCAAGCGGGACCGCCTCCCGCTCCAAGCGTTCCTGCACGACGAGACCTACCGGATGCCGACCCCCGAGGAGATCGACGAGGTGTACGCCGAACGCGAGGTTCGGGGATGGGAACGCTACATGGCCTACCCCGAGCTCGAAGCCATGGCGAAGGAGCGGGGAATCACCACCCTCGCCCAGTTCTACACCAGCGAAATCAAGTACGACCCCGAGTTCTTCGCCGAGTGCTCGAAGGACATCCTGCAGGTCCTGAAGGAGAAGGGGTTCCTGCCCTAGCGCTCCGGGGTGGCCAGGAGAACCCCGATACGGGTAAACGTCGCCATGTCGAAGGAAACCACCCTCGCCCGCATCGATGAGGAGATCCGTCAGGGGCGGCTTGGCGTGGCCCGAGACCGGCTCCACGGCCTCGTCGGCTCGTATCCAGAGGATTTGGCCCTACGAAAGAAGCTCGGCGACCTCTACTGGAGCCTTGGATACCCCGCCTCGGCTGGCCAGTACTGGTTCCTCGTTCCCGAGCCCGGCGAGCACGCGGAGGAGGCCTTCGCAGCCTTCCTTCACTCCTGCCAACACGACCCTCGGATCGTACTCAAACGATTGCGGCTGCGTGGCGTGGCCGCCTCCTCCTTCGAGCCCATGGTTCGCGAACGCGTCGAGGCACAGAAGGACCGCTTTCGCAAGACCTACGGGACCGAGCCGCCCTCCGATTCCATCTACCAGCCGCGGCAACGAACAGTGGAGTCGGGTGCCTGCTGCCTCTTTTTGGCGCTCATCGTCATTCTCGCGGGGATCGGATTCGTTCAGGTGCTTGGCTGGTTGCGCTAGCTACGCAGGCCCGCGTTGTGGTCCTCACGCTCGCCACGGGCAGATGCGTACGAGCAACTCTTCGCTCTCTACGCGCGCTCGAAGAGCCCTAGACCCCCGAACCCTTGGATGCTTCCTTCTTGAGGTCCTCGAGGGCCTGCTTCAGATCGGCGTTGTCCTTCTGCTCGCTGTTCGGCAACTCGGCGAGGCCGCGCTCCGCCCGATCGAAAGCGTGCTTCTTGTCTCCGCGCTGCATCGCATAGATGGCGCCAAAGTAGTAGCGGATCACATCGCCTTTGCCTGCGCTATCGACCATCAGGCCCATGATTCGATCGCCAAGGACCTTGTCGCCCGCGGGGCTCAGCTGATCCATCGCGAGCATGATCAGGGTCTGGGTGGTGGCCTCGTCCTTGGACGCCGCCATCTCCACCAACTTCGCGTCCGCGGCCGTGGGGTCTTCCTTGAGGAGGATCTGCAGCTTCACCCCGGCGAGACGGCCCACTTCCCCGGGGTACTGCTTCTCGAAGTCGGTGCACTTGGCCTTCGCCGCGTCGAGGTGGCCGGCCTGAAGATCCGTGCGGATGTCCGCGATCAGCTTCTCGGTTAGAGCGGCGAATCGCGCCTCCGCCGCCTGCTTCTCAAATCGAGCCTTCGACGCCTCGATGTCGAACGTCCCGGCCTTGAGCTGTTTCAGCGGCTCTTCAAGCTCCATCGGATGGCCGATCCACGCCACTTTGCCACCGTCGATCACGAAGGCGGTCGGGATTCCGCGCTGGTCCGCGGCATCCATCCAAGTGGCTGCCATCCCGTCCTTGTTTCCGGCATAGCCCACGTGATAGTCCATCTGCGCGCCCATCTTGTCCACGAACGCCTTGACGTTGGTGCCATTGTCCTCCTCCCAGATGCTGAGGCCTAGGAACGTGACGTCCCGGTACTGCTTGGCGAGTTCGGTGAGATGCGGGATGCTCTCACGACAAGGTCCGCACCACGTCGCCCAAAACTCGACCACATAGGTCTTCTTGGGATCGAACTGCTTGACCGGCTTGCCCTTGTACCACGTCTTGACCGCAAGGGCCGGCGCAGGCGAACCCACACCGACGCCCTCGGCATGAGCCAGCACCGAGGCAACCATCAGGATGGCAACCCAAGAAATCGAATGAAAGAACGCGCGCATGGCCTAATCTACCAAACCAGCCTCCTAGGACCGCAAGCGACGTGGTACACCGAGTCCGGGATGCCGAGCTTGGTTGCGACCAAGGTGTTGGGCGACGACCGAGCTTCGGTCGTTGAAGCGGTGCCCAAAAACAACAAAACACCCCTCACGTCAAAATGCGAGGGGTGTCGCAGCCCAGGCCAAGGCCCCGCTACTTTCGGCGACGACGCATGATCGCGGCCGCGACCATTGGCAACCGTATAAATGCTTGTTTCGCAGGAAACTTGCGGTGGATCTCTTTCTAGTACACCGAGTCCGGGAAGTAATACTCCTTCGCGTTCTCCGGCGTGATGAGGTCGAGGTCCAGCACGATGTGCCGCGGCGTGTACGGCCGCGCGTTCTCCTTCCCCGCACGCAGCATCGCTACGGTCGTCTGAATCCCGAACCCGATCATCGACGGCGGATACGTGATGTCTCCGGGATACAGCGGATCGCCGTCCATCACGCGCTTCACGATGTCCTTCATGCCCCCGCCGCCCAGAATCCAGATGTTCTTGTCCCGGCCCGCGGCCTTCAGCGCGATCTCGACCCCCAGCGCCATGTCGTCGTCCGCCGCCCACACCGCGTCGATCTGGGGGTTGTTCACGAGCATGTTCTCCGTCACCTTCTGCGCGACCTCGCGATTCCACATGCCCGTGTCGCGCGCGACGATCTGGATGCCCGGGTACTGCTTGAACACCGCCAGCGCCGCCTCGACGCGGTCCGTGTTCACCGAGATCGGAATGCCCTCGAGGATCGCGATCTTGCCCTTCCCGCCCAGCTTCTGAACCATGTACTCGGCCGACCGCCGCCCGAACGCCTTGTTGTCGCCCTCGATGAACACGTCGGCGACCGGCTCGGCGAAGTTGCCGCTCACGTTGACGATCAGGATGCCCGCCTCGCGCAGCTTCTTCGCGATCGGAGTGACCGGAACGGCCTCGGTGGTCACCACCACGACCGCGTCCACGCCCTCGGCCTGCATGTTCTGCAAGTCGTTGATCTGCTCGTCGGGGCCCTTGGCGTCCTCGACGATCCAGTCCACGTCGGGATAGTCCTTCACCGCGCGCCGCGCCCAGTAGCCGAGCCCCGCGGTCCAACCGTGGTCGGCGGCGGGAAACGACACGCCGATCTTGAACTTCTTGCCGTCCTTCGGTGCCCCGGCTCCCGCATTGGAAGCCGTGCCTCCCGTGCCGGACTGGCAACCCACCAACAGGAGCGTGGCGACAACGCAAGCCAGAGTCTTCAACCGCTTCATGGCTGGATTATGCCCCGGCCGGCTGCAGCACTTCCCCGATGGGCACGCGACGGCCCTCCTGCGAAGACCGGATGGCCGCGAACACCATCGCCAGGCTCTTGATGTTGTCGTGGCACTCCCCGTTGGGAACGGGTCCGCCGCCAAGGGCCGCGAGAAACTCCTCCAACGAACCCTCGATGCCGCCCTTTTGCGGAACCACGTCCGGCGAAGACTCCTCCATGTCGCTGTGGAATCCGCCCACATTCTTCACGGTCTGAACCACCGGCACCGAGCCCCCCTCCCACTTCGCCGACCCGTTGGGGCCGACCGCGCGCCAGTCACCGTCCCAACTCGTGTGCAGCCCCTCGGCGCACCAGCTTCCGCGGTACGTGAACCGCAGCCCGCCCTCCATCTCGAAAAGCGCCGTCGCGCACGCGTCTCCCCGATACCAGCTCCACGACGGGTTGAACTCCTCGGCGTAGACGCTGATCGGGTCCCGCCCCGAGAGGAACCGCGCCTGGTCGAACGTGTGGATGGCCATGTCGAGCACCAGTGGACTCGCCATCGCGTCGCGAAAGCCCCCGAAGTGCGCGCCGATGAAGAAGTCGGCGTTGAGGACGCCGAGCGGGCCGAGTTGGTCCTGAATCGCCCGGCGAAACGCGGTCTGCTCCGCGATGTAGCGGCGGCTTTGGCTCACCATGTAGAGCTTTCCCGCACGGTCGGCCGCCGCCACCATCGCCCGCGCCTGCTCCATGCTCGCAGCCATCGGCTTCTCGCCCAACACCGGGAGCCCGTGGCCCAGCGCAGCCACCGTGATGTCGCGGTGCACCTCGGGGGGCGTCACGTCCACCACAAACTCGGGTGCGACGATCGGGATCGCCACTTCGAAGCCGCTGCCGCAGTGCGCGACCTCCAATTCCAGCTCGCGCGCGGCGTCCTCGGCGGCCCCGGGGCGAACGTCCACCCAACCGGCCAGCTCCACGTCCGGATGCGCGGCGAGGTTCTTCGCCCAAGCCCGGCCCATGCCGCCCGCTCCGACCAGAAGCGCGCGACGCACGCCTATCGCCCCAGCGCTTTCTCGAACGCCGTCCTGCCGCCCACCACCGGGATTCGGACGCGCGTGGCATCGAGGTCCAACGTGAGTCGCGTCCCAGGCGCCGGCCACACCGTGAAGTCGCGGTCGCTGGAGAGGATCATCAGCGCGATCCGCTTGCCCGCGGGAACGATCTGGTCGTCCGGCTCCAGATCGAAGGTGAGCGTCACGAACTCGCCGGGTTGAAGAGGCGTGCCGGGCTCCATCGAGTGGTAGTCGCCACCGCTCACGAGCGACTTCGCGTTCTGCGGATCCGCCCACCCGCGCGTGATGAGGTTCGACGTGCCGATCGGCCCCTCGGTCCATGGCAGTTGCACGAGGTACACCGACAGGTTCGCCGCCGACTTGCTCGAGGCGAGCCGGATCGTCACACGCACGGTGCCCGAGATGTGCACCGGCGCGACAAGTTCGGGCGTAGCGTAGATCAAGCGGTTCGGCGACTCCGCCGCGAGTGCGAGCGACGGCGCGTTGAACGCCACGTCGTCGACGAGCACCTCGCGACCTTGGCCGGGCGTCGAATCCACTGTCAGCCCGCCCACCTTGTTCCCGCCCGAGGAGGGCGCGAAGGTGACCGGAGAGGCCTCGGGATTCGGGTAGTCCGCGTAAGGGGTGGCCGCCTGCTGGGGGCCCCTTCGCCCGCCCGGGGCTCCCGGAGGCGCCTCGCGCACGATGTACGCCTTGGGACCGTCCTCCACGCCGTTCTTCACCCCGTAGAGGAAGCGCGTGAACCACTTGTTCATCAGCTCCAGGGGTGGCCCGCCGCCGTGCCCGCCTTGGTGGAAATACTGCACCAGCGGTACCTTGCCCTTGAGCGCCTCGCTGATCCGCACACTGTGTTCCGGCACGACGTTCCAGACGTTGAACGCGTGCGACATCAACACCGCGCACTTGATGTTGCCGACGAAACGAAGCAGGTCGCGATCGGCCCAGAACGCGTTGTAATCGCCTGTGTTTCGCGCCCGACCCTTCACAAATGCCCCGTCCCGGTACAGCTCGTTCGCGCGAGCGCGACGGGCCGGGTCGCCGCTGTTGATGAAGTCGTAGAGCGAGTCGACGTCCTCGCCCAAATACCCTCCGGGGCTCCGCACGAGGCCGTTGGATCGGTAGTAGTGGTAGTACGACGTGTTGGGAGCGATGGGAATGATCGCCTCGAGCCCGTCCACGCCGGTGGTGGCCGCGGCAACGGGAATCGTGCCGTTGTACGACGTGCCCGTCATGCCGACCTTGCCCGTGCACCAGGTGGCCTTGACCTCCTTCTGCCCGTCGGGAGTCGTGAACCCCTTGGCGCGGCCGTTCAGCCAGTCGATCACCGCTTTCGGCGCCAACCGCTCCGGCGCGCCCCCGATTGTGGGGCACCCCTGCGAGAGGCCGGTGCCCGGCGCCTCCGAGTGCACGACCGCAAACCCGCGCGGTACCCAGGTGCGCACCTGAGAGTTGGAGATACTCGTGCGGGTCGCATCAAAGGGGATGTCGGGGTGCGTCGTGCGCGGGGGCGGATCGGAATCCACCTCTTGGCGCACGTCCCAGAGGATCGCTTGGCCGGACGTCGTCCCTGCAAAGTAGGGCGAGGACTCGTAGATCACCGGCACCTTCAACCCCTCGGTTTCCGTCTGCCTCGGCCGCGTCACGTCCACGTGCATGCGGTCGCGTTTGCCGTCCAGGTCGGAATCGAACTCCGTCTCCACCCAGAGCCGCTCGCGGATCCACTCGGCCGCGTTCGAAAAGGCGGGCACGACCTGCGACTGCCCGTCCTCGAACACCGGCTTCGCGCTTTGGGCGATGGCAAGGGCGGCGACAGTCAGCAGACTGCCGATCAGGGCAATACGGCCAAGCGACAACTTGAGTGGGCGCATGGACCGGATTATAACGCTTGGCTCACTCGACGTCGGCGGGGCACATCGCCTCGAGAAGCTCGAGCCGCGCCCAGCGGTCCGCGATGGCCCTCTCCACGTGCGCGACGTCCACCGTTCCCTTCCGGAACCGGCCCTGGCGCTTGAAGTACTCCTCGACCGAGGTGCCGTCGGGCCCCGCGTTGAGGCGGTACCGCTCGCCGTCGAACACCTCGTAAAGCGGGAACAAGCCGCTCGACACCGCCAGGCGCAACAGCTCGACCGAGTCCGCCGGATCGGACTTCCACCCCACGGGGCACGGCGAGTGGATCAGGAGGAAGCGGAACCCGCGAATACCCTTCGCCGTCTCCAGCTTCCGAAGGAAATCCTCCTGGTGCGCTGCGGAAAGCGTGGCGACATACGGCACCTTGTGCGCGGCGAGGATGGCCGCGACGTCCTTCTTCGGACGCAGCTTGCCGCCGGGCGTCGTGCTCGTCACCGCACCCTCGGGCGTCGCGCCGCTTCGCTGGCCGCCCGTGTTGCCGTAGACCTCGTTGTCGTAGCAGAAGTAGAGCACGTCCTCGTTCCGCTCGGCCGCGGCGGAGAGGGTGGCCATGCCGATGTCGTACGTGCCGCCGTCGCCCGCCCACACCGCCGTGTGGCCCGGGTCGCCGTTGAGTTGCGCCACGGTGCTCACGCCGCTCGCAACGGCCGCCGCCGAGGCGAACGTCGTGGCGATCACCGGCACCCCGTACGCAGAGGTGGGAAACGCCCCCGCGGTCACGATGCCGCAGCAGGCGGGAATGCAAAGGGTGAGCGGCTCATCGCCCATCCCGCGCTGCAGCAGCTGCAGCGCCAAGGACATGCCGCAGCCCGCGCAGTTGGTGTTGCCCGAGCGCAGGATGAACTCGCACGTGTCGACGTGCAGGTGGTCGCCCAGCCCGCTCGCGCTCACGCCGCCACCCCCTTCCAGATCGGGTCGGTGGGCGTGTCGCGGCATTGGAGGTCGTCCACCACTTCGTGCACCACCGCTTCCGTCGCGTCGATCCCGGTGATCCCGACCAGGTAGTCCTGGAGCATCACGCCGGGCACGCCCTGAAGGCTGGCTGCGGTCTCCTGCCAGAAAATGCCGCCCGAGCCCGGCGAGTGGTTGCGGTCGATCACGCCCACCTTCGCCACCCCCTTCAACGCGTTGCGGACCGCCTCGCGTGGGAACGGGCGAAACTGCTTGATCTTCACCATCCCGACCTTTTCGCCGCGTTCGCGCCGTTGCCGAACCACATCCCGCGTGGTGCTGGCCAGCGAGCTCGAAGCCACCAATACGGTCTCGGCGTCCTCGGTGGCAAACGTCTCGACGGCACCGTCCGGAAGCCGCCCAAACACGTCGCGAAACTCGGCGCGCGCCTCCTCCAGCACCTCGGGGACGCGCTCCATCGCCTCCTGCAGCTCGGCTCGGTGCGCCGCGGTTTGGAACGGCCACGCCAAACCGCCCACCGCCGCGGGGTGCCCGTGGTCGATCGCGTGCGGCAGGTCGAGCAGCGGCAGGTACCGGTCCACCTGCTCCTGCTCGGGCAGTTCCACACCCGACGCCGTGTGGGAGAGGATGAACCCGTCGTAGCCCACGATCACGGGCAGCAGCACGCGCCGGTCTTCCGCGATGCGGAACGCCATGAGCGTCGTGTCCACGATCTCCTGGTGGGACTCGCAGTAGAACTGAAGCCAAGCCGCGTCGCGCAACGCCAAACTGTCGCCCTGGTCCGCCCAGATGTTCCACGGAGGCCCGAGCGTCCGGTTCACAGCGATCAGCACCACGGGAAGCCGGTAGTAGCCCGCGTTGAACACGTTCTCCGTCATGTACGCCAAGCCGTTCGAGGAGCTAGCCGTGAACGTGCGCGCGCCCGCGAGCGAGGCGCCGATGCACACCGCCATCACGCTGTGCTCGGACTCGACGGCGATCACGCGCCCCTTGGTGAAGCGCACGCCCCGCAGGTACTCCACGACCTCGGTTTGGGGCGTGATGGGGTACGCCCCTGCAACGCAACCGCGCCCCTCGCGGTTCGCCTCCCCCGCCGTTGCAAGCGCATAGCCTGCCGCGTGGTTCCCGGTCACGAGCTTTCGAGCCATCCTACACCTGCTCCATGAAGATCACGCCGCGCGGGCACTCGGACGAGCACAGTCCGCAGCCCTTGCAGTAGTCGTAGTCGAACGCGTAGGCCCCGTCGGTGCGCACCAGCACGCCTTCGGGACAGAAGTCGCGGCAGATATTGCAGAAATTGCACCCGCCGCAGCTCAGACACCGAGCGGCCTCGGCGAGCGCCTCTCCGTGGTCCGGCGAATCGACGAGTCCCCGCCGCACCTCGACGAACCCCTCTTGAAGCCGCTCGGCAACCCCCAGCTCCTGGCCCCGGTGTTGCGGAACCTGCTCGAAGCGGGCAAAGCGCATCTCGTCTTCGGGAATGACCGGCAACTTCTCCGCCGGGAACAGGTCTTCGCCGCTCAGGGTCCGGTGGATGTGCAACGTGGCCTTGCGCCCGCTGGCGATCGCGGCCGCCACGGTGCCGTCGTTGGTGGCCAAGTCGCCGCCGGCGAAAATCGGGGCCCCCGCGAGGCCCAGGCGCACGGACTGGCCCGAGATCTCCGAGCCCTCCGGGAAGATCGAGTGGTCGCCCAGTTGTCCCAGCGCCAGGATCACCCGGTCGCACGGGAGCGTGAACTCGGCGTTGGGGCCCGAGTCGGGGACGGGACTCCGTCGACCGCTCTCGTCGGGCTCGCCCAACGTCATCTTGAGGCACGTCACGGTCACCCCGGAGTCGGTCCGATCGAGCCGCACCGGAGCTGCCAGCTCAAGAAGCTGCACGCCCTCTTCGACGGCCTCGTCGATCTCTTCGCGGATCGCCGGCATCTCAGCCCGGGTGCGCCGGTAGATCACGCGCACCTCGCGCGCCCCGAGCCGCAGCGCCGTGCGCGCCGCATCCATCGCCGTGTTGCCGCCGCCGATCACGGCCACCCGCTCGCCCTCCGTGCGCACCGTCCCTCTTCGCGCGTCGTCCAGGAACACGATGCCTTGGCTGATGTGCTCAGGATCCTCGACGCCCAGGTTGAGGTTGCGGGCCTCCTGGAGGCCCGTCGCGACGAACACCGCGTCGTGCGTCCGGCTCAGCGCGAGCAGGCGTTCGCGGTCCACTTTGCTGCCCGTTTCCGCGTTCACCCCGTGCCGCAAGATGAACGCGATCTCCCGGTCCAGCACCTCGCGCGGCAGACGGTAGGCCGGGATGCCTGTGCGCATCACGCCGCCCAGCTCCTCGTCCGCCTCGACGAGCGTCACGCGGTAGCCGAGCTTGGCCAGGTGGTACGACGCGCTCAGTCCCGCCGGACCCGACCCGACGACGGCCACGGACTCCGGGCGCTCCGCCTCGCGCACGGGTTCGGCGGTCGCGTGATCGCCGACGTAGCGTTCCAGCTCGCGGATGTTGACCGACTCGTCCAGATGCCGGCGGTGGCACGCCTCCAGGCACGGCCCGGGGCATACGCGTCCACAGATCGCGGGGAACGGCGTCGTCTGGTGGAGGATGGCCAGGGCTCGGTCAAACTCCTGGTCCTTCACCGCCGCGAGGAATCCGCGGATGTCGTTGCCCGCGGGACAGCCGTCGTTGCAAGGCGGGGTCCACTCGCGTCGGAGCGGACGCTGGGTCGCCCACGCCCCGGTTCCGATGGCGGGAGGCCCGCCCACGGAAGGGTCCAGGAGGCTGGTCGCGTACGGGGGTGCGCCCGGGGGGGCGACGCGGCGCACCTCCGCGTCCACCTCGCCGCCCATTTCGACGGATTCGTAGGCGGTCCTTGCCGCCACCACGTTGGGTCCGTCGAACCGGAAGTCCTCCATGGCGGCCTCGGCCGAGGCGAACGAGGTTTCGAACATGCGGGCCACGGCGCCCAGGAGCGTGGTGTTCACGATCGGGGTGGCCTGCGTGCCCAGCTCGTTCGCTACGGCGATCTTGGTGGCGTCCACCGTTGCGATACGGTAGCCGGGAAACTGTTGCGCCCAATGTTCGGGCGGCTCCGGGCTGTTGAAGAGGATCCAGCCGCCGGGTTTCAGCCCGGCCACGATCCGCTCGCCGACCAGCGAACGGTCGAGCACGATCACGTGGTCCGGCTCGTAGATCTGGTTGCGGTTGGTGATCTCCCGGTCGTCGATCCGCACGAAGGCGTTGAGAGGTGCTCCCGACCGCTCGGCCGCATACACTCCGAACGCCTGGACGAACTTGCCTTGGAGGAAGTAGGTGTTGGCGATCAGCTTGGCCAAGGTGACCCCACCCTGACCCCCGCGCCCGAAGATCACGATCTCGATCACGGGTTGCACCACCCGCCTGATTTGCGACGCTCCACGTTGAGGTCCTCGGCGCTGCCAGACCGGCACCGGCGCCAATGTCAGGCTACCATTGGTTTGAGCGAAGTGCCTGAGGCTGAAAAGTTGGACAAAGAAAGGTGTAGGGACGGGAATCGGGAATCGGGAATCGGGAATCGGGAATCGGGAATCGGGAATCGGGAATCGGATGGGCTTACCCGGGTGCGAACACCTTGAGTGCGCCCGCCTCCACACGAAGCACCGTTGGCGTCGGATCGCGGGTTTCCCCGTCTAAATTCGTTGGCAGGCTCGGGGTGGTGGACACTTCGATGTGCGTGCCCGAAAACGCGTGGATGCCCGGCATCGAGCCCGGGTCCCCCACGGCGAGGCCCGCGACCAGTTGTGCCAACACCCCTTTGGATTCGGCATCCAAGGCGTAGCCGTAGAGCCGTCCGTCATTCCTCTCCGCGTCGGGGTGGAGACGAGCGACGCCGCCGTGCGTGGGACCGGGGCCGCACGCGACGAACAGGCTCTCCACCTCGATCGTCTCCCCCTCCGCCACGACCTTCAAACGAAACGACTCCAGGTCGGAAAGCGCCTCCGCTCCGGCAACCAGGTAGGCGAGCCGGCCCCACTTGCGTTTCAACTCAGGGGTGACGTGGCGAACGACCTCCGCCGAGGCTCCGACGCTGAACAGATCGAGGAAAAGCACCTCCCCGGCCCGACCCACGTCGACGGAGATCACCTCGCCGGACGCCACGGCCGAAACCCCCGATTCCACCCCTGGGGAGAGACCGACCTTTCGGGCGAAGGAGTTCCCCGTTCCGAGAGCCACCACACCGAGCGGCAATCCGAGCCGCATCGCTTCCTCCGCGCCTGCGGCGATCGTGCCGTCGCCCCCGCAAGCGATCAGGCAATCGGGATGCGCCTGGGAAGCGCGCTTGAGGGTGGCGGGGAGATCAGCCCCTTCGCACGATTCCGCAAACGCGGGCTCGATGCCGTGATCGGCGAGGGCCGCGACGACCTCGTCCAGACGATCCGCACCCTCCCGAGAGCCATCGTTGACCACCACCGCGGGCGATTGAATGCGCATCGCCCATTGTGGCCCTCCACGAACACGCCAAAGAGGATCTTCCGCAGGATTTCCACGCGAGCCGCACGCCCGACAAACGGGCGTGGCACCTACTTGGTTGGGGTGTGGGAACGGGCAAATGGAGGCCGAGCTCGCAAACCTACCGGTGGACTTTGGAACTTGGACAGCCTCCTGCATGAGGGAGTTTTTCCGAGTAGCCGATAATTTCAACAGGTCCAGGCGTCCAAGAAGTTAAGAGGATCGCTGCCTCACCATCGGAGAAGTCCCACCCATGTATGATCGCACCATGAGCCGTCCCTTTCTCATCCGCCTTCTAGCGCACTTGGCCACCTTGGCCGCGCTTGTCCTGACGCTGGCCTCGTGCGGCGGCGGAGGAGGAGGAGGCGGTGGCGGAGGCGGAGGCGGCGGCACGCAGCAGGTCAGCTTCGCGGTGAACTGGGGCGAGCGCAGCCGAGACATCAGCGGCCCCGGTTCGGCCCAGTCGTTCCGCATCGTGATCACCGGCGCCGGCGTGCCCTCGGGCGACTTCTCCTACACCGGCAACCGGGACACCAATCCCGCGGCGCACACGCAGAACTTCCAGACGCCTGGCCAAGCGGCGGTTGGCACGCACGTTGTCACCGTCACGTTCTATGCCGGCGCCAACGGCACAGGAGCCGTCGTCGGCACCGCGTCCGCAACGATGACGATCCAGGCCAACGGCACCCTCTCCGGCACGATCACCACGAACGGTACCGTCGCCTCGGTCACGGTCGGCGCGGGACAGTCGATCGCCGTCGGCGAGAAGAAGGACCTGACCTTCACCGCGCGCGACAGCTCGAACAACGTCGTCGCCGTCGGTCCCGGCGCCGCCGTGTGGGCCGTGGTCACCGGACCCGACAAGATCCGATTCCTGACCGGCACCACGGACGGGGGCAAGGCGGAGGGTCTCGCCGCCGGGACGCCCACCGTGACGGCCAGCGTGGACGGGCACACGAGCCCCGCCGCGTCCGTGACCGTGACTTCGGGCGTCAGTGTTTCTGTCTCGCCCGGTTCCGTGACCCTGAACCAGGGCCAGACCCAGCAGTTCTCGGCCACGGTCACCGGTTCGGCGAACCAGTCGGTCACCTGGACCATCCAGCAGGGCGCTCCGGGCGGAACGATCAGCGGCACGGGGCTCTACACCGCTCCCAGCAGCCTCGGCACGTTCACCGTCATCGCGACGAGCGTGGCCGATCCCACCGCATCCGGCTCGGCCAGCGTCACCGTGAACTCCCTTCCCGGCGACACGATCTACTACACGCTGAGCGGGGTGGACACCTCGGAGCTGCGACGCATCAACCCCGACGGCAGCGGCGATGCGCTCGTCGCAAGCTACAGCACGAACTTCGACGCGATCGGGCCCAACCCGCGCGCGTCGCAGTATGCGTTCGGCTATACGTCCGACCCGCTCGCAACCGATCCGGTTTGGCGGCTCTACAAGAACAGCACGGTCGCGCTCGGAGGCGCGACGCAGCTCTCGGCGACCAACTTCCGGTTCTTCGGCACGGTGCGGTTCACGCCGAACGGAACGAAGATCGTGTTCACCGGGTCGGTTGCCGAAGCCGAGTTCGGGGTGTACAGCATCAACGCCGACGGCACGGGCCAAACGCGGCTGGACGACGGCGAAGAGGCCGACATCAGCCCCGATGGAACGAAGATCGTCTACACGAAGCTCGACAACGTGTCGGGTTTCGGAGAGATCTGGACGATGAACCTGGACGGCTCGAACAAGCAGCGGATCACCAACAACAGCAACGAAGACTGGTTCCCGCAGTGGTCGAAGGACGGCGCGAAGATCGCCTTCTCCACCGACCGGGCGGGCGCCCAGTTCGACATCTGGACGATGAATGCGGACGGGTCGAACGCGACCCAGGTCACCAACTCGGCGGACGACGAGTACGGTTCGGCCTTCAGCCAAACCGGCTCGCAACTCGCGTTCGTGGTCCTCGGGCTGGATGTGGCGGACACCGGCGTGTACCGGGTCAACTCCAACGGGACGGGACGGACCGCGCTGAAGCTCGCCGCCAACGTGAACCTGGGATTGCGCTGGACGGGCTCCTCGGCGACGGCGCCGGGCGGTGCCGGCGCCTCTTCAGGCGGCAACCCGCGAGCCAAGCGACGACGCTAAGGGTGGGGGTGTAGCGCTCAGGTGCCAGGTGAACTCACGCCCGTCCAGCGGGCGTGGCACCCCATGAGCACCCCAAGAGCACCCGTGAGCATGGGGAGGCGCCTTCACTCCAGTTCTGCGACTGAGCCGGCGCCCCCCACCTGGGCTTAACGCTTTGCCCGACGGCGCGCGGCGGCGGCCAACGCCATGCCGACCAGGGCGATCGTGGCGGGTTCGGGTACGGGCGCCGCGCCGAACTCGAGGTTGTCGACGCCCCACTCGCCATCTCCCGAGGCGTCCATCTCGATGCGGGTGATGCGGGGCATGTCGTTGCGGAAGAAGCCCCAGAATTCGGCCGTATCGCCCGAGGATCCAGTCCCCTCTAAGGAATGGGTGGACGTGCCGCCTCCCACATAGGTGACGATGACGGTCGTGACGCCGTGGTCAATGTCCAGCCCACCCACGTAGTCCACGCCGCCGGCTCCGAAATCCAACTGCAGATACTGCCGCTCGTTGTGCGCCAGCGCTTGGGAACCCACCGGATTGGAGCCTCCAAAGTAGCTGCTCGAATTGCGCACGAACGCCTCTCCCTCCGTCGACGTGTCCGTGATGGTCAGACTCCCCGCAAGCAGGCCCGACACTCCCGAGACGTTGACGTTCAACAACGCACTCGACTCAAAATCCTCAAGAAACGCCGGGGCGCCGACGCCCGCTGCGCTCAACCACGACGCTCGCGTCGTCGCATTGTCCGCAGGGACATCCGAGTTGAAGAACTGGACCGACCCGAATGCCGACCCTGCCAACGCGCTCCCCAGCGCGGCAACACCAAAAACTCTCCGAAAATGCATCCTTCCTCCTCTCGCCCGAATAAGGCGACATACAATAAGATGCAATTAGGATATCACAAGTGAGCGGCCTACCCCTCTTGCGGGCCTGATTCCCGCGCCTCCATGGGACGGACGGCGCCTTGGTTGCGAACGCCATGACGCGGGTGCGGGGGAAGTTGGCGCTCCCACAATCGCACGTATTTCGCACTCGTGTAAAACGAGTAAAGGAAGGCGAGCACGAACCCGTGCTTCCCGTCGAGAAAGCCCCCGCGCAACACGTACATCTTCAGGAAGTGCAGCGATCCGCGGGCGAGAATGAGGAACGTCGAGCCCCGTTTGCCCTCGCGGTCCAGCTCCCTCGCCGCCCACGCCGCGTACCGCATGCGCTTCTCGAAGAACTGGTCCAACGAGTCGATGCTGAAGTGGACGAGCCGTTCGCGCAACGTCCCCACCCGCTCGAACGGAACGTCGATGTCCGCGTGGACGGGAAGGTCCTGGTAGCGCAGTTCGCGTCGAAAGAGGCGGATGACCTTGTCCTTGGCCCACCCCCCGTGCCGCATCTCCTTCCCGAGGAAGTAGTTCCGCCTTCGAATCCAGTACGCGTCGAACTTCGGTTCGGCCGCAAGCACCGACTCGATCTCCACCGCAAGTTCCGGGGGACAGCGCTCGTCCGCGTCCATCAGGAAGATCCACTCGTGGGACGCCTGGGGAATGGCCCAGTTCTTCTGCGCCGCCGAGTGCTCGTAGGCGTGCCGCACCACCCGGGTCGCGAGCGGCGCGGCAAGCCCGGGCGTCCCGTCGGTGCTGTACGAGTCCACCACGAGGACCTCGTCCGCCCACTGAAGGCCCCGCAGGCACTCCTCGATGTTGGCAGCTTCGTTGTAGGTCGGCACAATGGCCGTGATCTTCATTGGTCCTTGGTCCTTCGTCCTTCGTCCTTGGGCCTTGGGCCTTGGGCCTTGGGCGTCCGTCCTTGGGCCTTGGTCCTTCGTCCTTCGTCCTTGGGCCTTGGGCCTTGGGCCTTGGGCGTCCGTCCTTGGGCCTTGGGCCTTGGGCGTCCGTCCTTGGCCTTGGGCCTTGGTCGGGTGCCACGCCCGTTCATCGGGCGTGCTCCTTCCCACGCACCACTCGCGCCCCGAACACTCCGCCTGCGGTGGTCCTCTTCCTAGCCTGGATGCGGACGAGGCACTGCACCTTCCCGTCGGTAAGCGAACGTGGCATCGGATAGTCGACGTCCACGAACTTCCCGGGAGCGGGCTGTTCCAGCTTCTGCGCGGCGATCACGTTTCCATCCACCAAGATGTCGAACTCGCGGTTCCCGCCGTCTCCGCCCCAATAGGTCAGCACGAGCGTGTTGGCGGCAGACCCGTCCACGCGCATCGTGAACGCGAACCACCCCTCGTCCCACGCGTGGCGCCACTTTCGCCCTCCGAAGTCCCCGACCGACGTCTTCTCTCCCTCCAGTCCGTGGTCCCGTTCGGGCTGCATCTCGCCCAGGGCCAAGGTGTCCACGGTTCGCGCCTCCAACTCCGCGCGGCGCTTCTCCTCCTGGCGGTACTCGGCCTCGCGCGCCGACCACTTCGCCGCGTCGAACACGTCCCAGTAGACCGAGTAGCGCTCGCGCTGCACGGCGAAAAACGGCAGGAACATGAGGTCGTCGGGTCGGACCGAGCCCTTGCTGCGAAACGCCAAGGCCGGTCCCGGCCGTCGTTCCAGCCACGTTTGCGGGTCGTGCGCAGGGGGCAGCAGCACGGGGGTCTTCGCCTCCGCGCCCGCCCCGCTGGGCCAGATGCCCGCGAGAACAAGCGGTCCGTAGAACAACGCGACGCGATCGGGATTGTCCGGCATGGACTCCGTTCGGACCTCGGCGGGAATCTCCACACGCAGCACGTCTCCCGACTTCCACACCCGATCGACCGTCAGGAATGTCCCGGCCTTTCCGGTGCCCACGGTGTCGGTCCCGATTCGGGCCGTGACCGGTCCCGATGCCCACCCCGGGCAACGAATCTTCAGGGCAAAACCCTTGGGCGCGCCACCTTCGACCTTCAACGTGATCGAAGTGGGGGGCACGGTGGCCTCCTGCCGCAAGGTCACGCCTTTGGCCTTCCACTCCACGGTGCTCGAGACGAACTGGTTCACGATCAGCGCGTCGCCGCTTTCAAAGTAGAGCCCCGCCCCGTAGCGCGCGGCGTTCTCCATACCGGTCCCGTGGCAACACGTGAAGGTGTCTTCCGGCGAGCTGAACGTCTTCCGCGCACCGGGTTGCAGCGGCACGAAGTAGCACGTCATGCCGGTCGCGTGGTTCTGCGAGCCGAGGATGTGGTTCCAGAGCGCCCGCTCGTAGAAGTCGCCCTCTTCGACGCTCGGCGACCAGGCGAAGAGATGCTCGGTGAGCTTGAGCATGTTGTACGTGTTGCACGTCTCGCACGTGTTCGGCCCCAATCGATCGCTTAGCTTCCCCGGCGGGCCGAAATACTCGCCGAAGCCGTGGCCCCCGATCGCATACGTGTGGTCGTGCACCACCTGCTCCCAGAAGAACTCGGCGGCGCGTTCCTGCGGGGCGGCGCCGGTGAGTTCGTAAAGGCGCGCCTCGCCGATCACTTTGGGAATCTGCGTGTTGCCGTGGAGGCCCGCCAGCTTCGGCTCCCGGCGCTCCAACGGCCCCATCACGGCGTCGTGGTGGAACTTGAGCGCCAGGTCGAGATACTTCTTCTCGCCCGTGCGGGAAGAGAGTTCGGCGAGCGACTCCGCGATGCCCCCGTGCTCGCACGCCAGCATCGTCTGCCACTGCGCCGGAGTGAGTTCGCGGGTGACGTTGATCGCCCAATCGCCGAGTTTGCGGGCGATCGCGAGGGCCTGGGGGCGTTCGCACCATCGGTGTACGTCGAGCAGTCCCGCCATCAGTTTGTGCTGCGTGTACCACGGCACCCAGAGGCCGTTGAGGTCGAACCCCTTGCTGCGGATGTCGCCCTTCCGGATCTCTTCGAAGACCCGCACGATGTCGGGAACTCCCGACACCAAGCCGTCCGAACGCTGGTCCTGGCACCGCTGCAGTTCGGCGAGCAGCGTGTCGACCTTCTCCAGGAGCTTCGGGTCGCCCGTCGAGGCGAACATCTGGGCGCATGCGGAGAGATAGTGGCCGGTGGAGTGGCCGGAGATCGTGTCCCGTTCCCACCCGCCGTACATCTCGCCCTTCGTCGGGAGACCCGCGTTCAGATAGAACCGGTGCAGCAGCCGATGGGGATCCAACGTGAGCAGGTAGCGGTGGTCCGCCTCCATCGCCTCCTGAAAGGGTCCCGGCAACAAGCGCACCGCCGAGAGCGGGAGGGCACGAGCCTTCGGGGTCGGGGGAGTGCTTTGCATGGTGCTGGTGGCCAACGCGGCCAGGACAAGCGGCAACATCGCCATGATTGACTCTAGCATGGCTTCCCCAGCCCCGGGGAGTGATAGTATTGAAGCGTGATGAAAAGAGCATGGGGATTGTTCGCGGCGCTGGCGTGCGTCGCTTGGTTGGCGGCCGGCTGTGCGCCCGATTCGAAAGTCGTCGATAAGCAAAACGGGACCGATGCGACGAGTGCAGGCGCGTCCGAGACATCGACTCTCAAAGGGGTCGTCGTGGGGTTCAGCCAAATCGGCGCCGAGAGCGACTGGCGCGCGGCGAACACCGAGTCGATCAAGTCGGAGGCGGCGGCTCGCGGGGTGGACCTCAAGTTCTCCGACGCCCAGCAGAAGCAGGAGAACCAGATCAAGGCCATCAAGAGCTTCATCACCCAGGGCGTGGACGTAATCGCGTTCTCTCCCGTGGTGGAGACCGGGTGGGAGCCCGTGCTGCGCGAGGCCAAAGAGGCAGGCATTCCCGTCATCGTCTCGGACCGGCGCCCCGACGTCCCGGAGGATCTTTACGTGACGTTCATCGGCTCCGACTTCATCGAAGAGGGCCGCATGGCCGCCGAGTGGCTCGCCAAGAAGATGGACGGCAAGGCCGTGATCGCCGAACTGCAGGGGACGCCCGGCAGCGCCCCGGCCAACGACAGAAAGAAGGGATTTGAAGAGGTGCTGAGAGATCACCCGGGCATGCAGATCGTCTTCTCCCAGACGGGCGACTTCACGCGCGCGAAGGGCAAGGAGGTCATGGAAGCCCTGCTCAAGAGTCCCGAAGGCAAGAAGATCAACGCCCTTTACGCGCACAACGACGACATGGCCCTCGGCGCGATCCAGGCGATCGAGGAAGCGGGTCTGAAGCCCGGCAAGGACATCGTGATCGTGTCGATCGACGGGGTCAAGGCGGCGTTCGAAGCGATGATCGCGGGCAAGATCAACTGCACGGTGGAGTGCAACCCCCTCCTCGGCCCACCCCTGTTCGACGCGATCGAAGCGGTGCTCGCCGGGAAGCAGCTTCCTAAGCGCACGATCATCAAGGACGGCATCTTCGACCAGTCCGTCGCCGCCGCCGAGCTGCCCAATCGGAAGTATTGAAAGTGTTGAGGGGGTTGGCGGAGGCTTACGCGCGTGACGGCTATGCCATCGCGCGTGGCGTAATCGACGCGGATCTGGCGGGGGAAGCCGTCGAGCACTGCCGGTGGCTGATGGCCAAACACCCCGAGTTGCGGCCCGAGGATTTGGGTCATACGCTGGTGCCGAACGATCCCTTCTGGGTCCGCCTCGTCTCCGATGATCGCCTTCTGGATGTGGCCCAGGAGTTCATCGGACCGAACATCGCCCTCTTCGCCAGCCACTACATCGTCAAGGCCCCCCGCACGGGACGCCCCGTGCTGTGGCACCAAGACGGGAGCTACTGGCCGCTCGATCCCATGGAGGTCGTCACGCTGTGGCTGGCGTGCGGCCCGGCCACCCGCGCCAACGGGTGCATGAAGGTCATCCCCGGCACGCAGCACCTCTCCCTCCAGGAGATGCGCGAGAACTCGGAGGTCGACAGCGTGCTCCACTCCGAGATCGACCCGACCCTGGTCGACGCCTCCAAGGAGGTCTATCTCGAGCTAGAACCTGGAGACGTGTCGATCCACCACCCGAACGTCATCCACGGCTCAGGCCCGAACCACTCGGATCAGTGGCGGTTTGGGCTTACCATCCGCTACATACCGACTTCGACGAGGATCACCGTTCCCGAAGCTGGGTGCCCCTTCTTGCTGCGCGGCGAGGCCGTCCCCGGCGTCAACACCTATCTCCCGCGGCCGGGCTAGAGTCGTTTGTCGTCTTTCGTTTGTCGTTTGTCGGGGAGAGGCCATAGGCGACAGACGATAGACGATCACCGACTCCCGGGCTGTCCGTAGCGGTTCTGATAGCGGTCCCACCATTTGTCCACCTCGGCGGGGTCGAGGGGAAGCGGCGTGCCGAGCTGCCGCGCCAGGAACACGGTCTTCGCAACATCCTCGACCATCACGGCGGCCTTCAGGGCCGCCGCGGGCGAAGGGCCCCAGGCGAACACGCCGTGGTTGGCGAGCAAGATCGCGGGCGCCCGGGCCGTCCGGTGCGCGAGGATCGCCTCGCCGATGTGCTCGCCCTCGTTGTCCACGTAAGGAGCGCAGGGGATCTCGCCCCCGAACTCGTCCGCAATCGCCGTGAGCACAGGCGGGATCGACAACCGGCACGCGGCGAACGCGGTGGCGTAGTTGCTGTGGGTGTGCACCACGCTACGGACGCCCTCCAGATTCCGGTACAGAAACAGGTGGTGCGGGAGGTCCACGCTCGGACGTGCCTGCCCCGCAGCGGACTCGCCGGTCGCGAGGTCCACCACGACGAGCGCATCCGGCTCCAAGGTCTCGTAATCGCTCCCCGATGGCTTGATCACGACCCGTCCAGACGCCTCGTCGAAGCCGCTGACATTGCCCGAATGCATCGTGACCAGCCCCGCAACCGGCAGCGCCCGGTTCGCCTCGCATACCGCTCGCTTCAGGACTTCGAAGGCGCTGGAGCGATCGTTAGGCCCGCTCACGCCTGGACCTCACGGCGGATCGAGCCCAGCTCCTTCATCACGCCCGAGAGGTCCACCGTCTCCACTCCCCCGAACGCGTCGTGTAACGATCGATATAGACCGTATAGCCTGTCATACAGCTCGACGGCGCCCTCTGCAGGTTCGTACGCTTCGGGGCGAACGCCCGTCATGGCATCGATGGCCGCGAGGAAATCGGGGTGCGCGCCCCCGGCCACGGCGCCCGCGATCGCCGCACCCAACGCGCAGGTTTGCGCCGAGCGGCTCGTCTTGATCGGCATCCCGCAGACGTCGGCGTAGATCTGCATGGTCAGCGGGCTCTTCTCGGCGATGCCTCCGCACACCACGATCTCGTCGATCGGGACGTCGGCCTCTCGGATCCGTTCGATGATCACGCGGGCGCCGAACGCTGTCGCCTCGATGAGCGCCCGGTAGATCTCGCCCACTGTCGTGTGCAGCGTCTGCCCCACGAGCAGCCCCGTGAGATGCGGGTCCACCAGAACCGTGCGGTTCCCGTTGTTCCAGTCGAGCGCGAGCAGACCGCTCTGCCCCGGCGCGAGACCCGCGGCCTCCGCCGCCAGGGGCTCGTGGCGTCCATCGCCCAACTTCTGCGCGCACCAATTGAACAGGTCCCCCACCGCAGATTGGCCCGCCTCGATCCCGACCATGCCGGGGATCACGGACCCGGGCACGACGCCGCACACGCCGGCGATGTCCGGGGTGTCCTCCCCGCCCACCATGATGTCGCACGTGCTCGTACCCATGATCTTCACGAGCGTGCCCGGGCGCACGCCGCTGCCCACGGCTCCCAGATGGGCGTCGAACGCCCCGACTGAAACCGGGATCCCGCCCGGCAGCCCCACTTGTTCCGCCAGGACGGGGTCCAATCCTCCGGCCCGCGTCCCCGCCGGAACCGCGCGGTCGTAAAGCCGAGCGCGCAGCTCGCCCATTCGGGGGTCCAGCTCGGCGAGGAACTCCTTCGAGGGCAATCCCCCCCAATCGGGGTGGTACATCGCCTTGTGCCCTGCCGCACACACCCCCCGGGGAATCCCCGCGGCCGAATGGACGCCGCACAGCCACGCCGGAATCCAGTCCTGCGCCTCGACCCACGTGTGGGTGGCCGCGAAGACGTACGGTGCGCTCCGCAGGCACTTCAAGACCTTCGACCAGAACCACTCGGACGAGTACGTGCCGCCGCACTTCGAGAGGTACGGTTCGCCGCGCGCCTCCGCCAAGCGCGTGATCTCCTCCGCTTCGGCGTGCGCGGTGTGGTCCTTCCACAGCCACGCAAAGGCGTGCACGTTGTCTTTGAACTCGTCGTGCAATGCAAGCGGAATGGCCACCTCGTCGACGGGCAGAGGCGTCGATCCCGTCGTGTCCACACCGATGCCCACCAGCCGCCCCGGCGAGAACTGGGGATCTCCGGCAGCCTTCGCCAACGCTCCCTTCACCGCCTCGAAAAATCCGTCCATCCAATCCTGGGGGTGCTGGCGGGCCAGGTGGGGATTCCCCGGTTCGAGCCAGACCCCATGGTCGCCCGTCGCGTACTCCCACACGGCCGTGCCGAGTTCTCGCCCGTCCGCCACGTCCACGATCAGCGCGCGCACGCTGTTGGTTCCGTAATCGAGGCCCAAGGCAAATCGAGGCTCATCCATGGTGGTAGACGCTCCATCCCAGATAGTTCTCCATCGCCTCGACCACCGCCTCGGCGACTTCGGAAAGGTTGAACGCGACGTGGTGCTCGAATCCGTTCTGGCAGATGAACTGCAGGAGCTCCTGCATCCGCTCGATCCGCACGACCCCGTAGCCGCCGAAGGTCTGCAGCAGGTCGTCGGTCAGGGTCCCCTCCCCGACGTAGGCGCAGATCCGGCCGTTCACGTCGTCGGTCGACACGCGGCAGAACGTGAAGGGCCCGCCCCGCATCCGTCCCACGATGGTGCCGAACGTGTTCTCCTTGCCGACGGTCCCCGCGATGATCTCCTGGAAGTCCATCCGCTGCTCGGCGAACACCGACTTGGGCAGGTTGGAGCAGTGGAACACCACGGCCTTGTCGGGATCGTCGCCAAAGTTGTTGTTCCAATCCAGCAGGGCCGAGGGTTGTCCCGAAGCGCACTGGAGGGCGTACATCCCGACGACCCCGGCGACATCGGTCTCGCACGCGCTCGCCATCAGCCGGTCCGACATCATGGACATCAGCGTGCAGGGCACGACTCCGTAGAACTCCTCGAGGGCGGTCCAGCACTGGATCGCCGTGGCGTCGATCTCGGCCTCCGCGGTCCAGCGATCGATCGCCACGCCGAGGCGCGCCATCTTGTCTAGGCTCTCGTCCGGGATTCCCTCGGTCTCGGTGTACTCCCGAATGCGGTCGAGCTTCTCCCGTACCTGGGCGTCGTCCGAGCCGAGGCGGTTGGCCCATCCCAGCACCTCGGAAAGGTCCAACGTCTCGACCGTGATGCCGCTCGCCTCGAGCAGCTTCTCGCTGTAGCGCACGGTGTTGAACGCCGTGGGACGTGCCCCGATCGCGCCGATCCTCGCGCGCCTCAGCCCCTTGACCGTGCGGCACACAGCGCCG
Organism: Fimbriimonadaceae bacterium; assembly: GCA_023957775.1. Taxonomy (NCBI): domain Bacteria; kingdom Bacillati; phylum Armatimonadota; class Fimbriimonadia; order Fimbriimonadales; family Fimbriimonadaceae; species Fimbriimonadaceae bacterium. The sequence goes on from JAMLGR010000009.1 coordinate 137,622, forward strand.
AACCGGCGAAGATCCGCGCGGAACTCGGCGGTGTCTGGAGGCACCGTGTGGCGGTGCGTGAGGCTGAACGGAATCCCGTACTGGCGCAGGTTGTTGCAGACCGACATCTTCCCGCAGAAGCTGTCGCGTCTGTCCGCGATCGACATGCGCTTCGCCTCGTCCCCGAACGCGTGGACCAGCACCGGCACGCCGAGCTCGGCGAAGCGAAGCGTGTTGGCCACGGCGCGCTCGTCGCCGAAGTTGGGCAGGGTCACCAGCACGCCGTCGATCCGGTCGCGATGCGCGCGAAACAGCTCCGCGCACGCGCGCGCGTCGGCCAGGGATTCGACCGATCCGAATTGGCGCGCGGTAACGGGGAGCACCACCACGTCGAATCCCTCGGCGGCAAGGACGTCGATCACCTGCCGACGCCCCTCCTCGCAAAGGTGGGTGGGGAAGAAACCGCGATTGCCGACCAGGACTCCGAGCGTTGTCTTCTTGTTCATGCCGTACGATCCCATTTCGGGGGCCGAACCGCGCTCTCCTTGTTTGCAAGCAACTACAATGAGGCTCGTGAACGAGGGCGCGCTGCTTTCGATGCGGAGCATCCGCAAGGGGTTTCCAGGAGTCTTGGCGCTCGACGACGTGGACTTCGACGTGCGGCCCGGCGAAATCCACGCCCTGATGGGAGAGAACGGGGCCGGCAAGTCCACCCTGATCAAGGTGATGACGGGCGTTCATCGGAGCGATCGGGGCACGATGACCCTGGCGGACAAGCCCTTCCAGCCCGCTTCTCCCGCCGACGCGGTGACGCGGGGCGTCAGTACGGTGTACCAGGAGGTCAACCTGGTCCCCAACCTCTCGGTCGCCGAGAACGTGTGCCTGGGCCACTTGCGCGGGGTGCCCTGGGGCGAGATGCGCCGGCGCGCCCAAGCGGCCCTGCGGAGGCTCGGCATCGAGCTCGACGTCCGCACGCCCCTGGGTTCGCACTCCATCGCGATCCAACAGATGGTGGCGATCGCGCGCGCGCTCGACGTGGAGGCCAAGGTGCTCGTGCTGGACGAACCCACGTCCAGCCTCGACGCGGGCGAGGTGGCCGCGCTGTTCGCGATATTGAGGAAGCTGCGCGAGGACGGCTTGGCGATCGTGTTCATCACGCACTTCCTCGACCAGGTGTTCGAGATCGCCGACACGATCACCGTGCTTCGCAACGGGCGTCTCGTGGCGACGCGCACGGCCAAAGCGCTCTCGCGGTTGGAGCTTGTGTCCCAGATGTTGGGCCGTGACGCGGCCGAATTGGGGGCAGCCGCACGGGCGCCATCCGCGGGCAGGGGCTCCGAGCTGATGCGCGCGAACGGGATGGGGCGTCGTGGCGGCGTTCAAGGGCTCACCTTCTCGATCGCTCGCGGGGAGGTCGTGGGGCTTGCCGGTCTCTTGGGATCGGGAAGGACGGAAACGCTGCGGCTGCTCTTCGGGCTGGACGCGCCCACGGAGGGCTCGTTGGAGCTCGAGGGCGTCCAGCGGCGGCTTTCGGCCCGGCTCGCCATCCGTCTCGGGATCGGGCTGACACCCGAGGATCGCAAGGCGGAAGCGCTCCTGCCGGGCCTCACGATCCGCGAGAACCTGATGCTCGTGCTCCAAGCGCGGCGCGGCTGGCTGCGCCGCCTCTCCCGTCGGGAGCAGCAACAGTGGATCGACACGCTGCGCGCCCGGCTCCACATCGCGATGCGGGAGGGGGACGCGGCCATCGACACCCTGAGCGGCGGCAACCAGCAAAAGATCGTGCTGGCAAGGTGGTTGGCCGCCGACCCCAAGCTGCTGCTTCTCGACGAACCGACCCGCGGCATCGATGTCGGGGCGAAATTCGAGATCGAGGGTCTGATCGAAGAGCTGCGGGCCAAGGGAATGGCGCTGGTGGTGGTTTCGAGCGAGCTGGACGAGCTTGTGCGGACGTGCAGCCACGTGGTGGTGCTTCGAGACCGACGCATGGTGGACGAACTGCAGGGGCAGGCCATCGACGAGGCGCGCTTGGTCGCAGCGATCGCCAAGGAGGGCTCGTGAAGCGTCTCGACGCCCGCCTGCTTTGGCCGCTGGCCGCGCTCGGGGCTGTTTTGGCCTTCAACCTCGTGGCCACGCCGGGCTTTTTCGACCTCGCCGTTCGGGACGGCCGGCTCTACGGGAGTCTGGTCGACGTCGTGAATCGTGCGGTTCCGGTTCTCCTACTCGGCTTCGGCATGACGCTCGTGATCGCCACGGCGGGCGTCGACCTCTCGGTCGGGGCCGTGATGGCCATCGCCGGCGCTGTCGCCGCGTGCCTGATCGTGCGGCCGGAGGGATGCGTGTTGAACGCGTTGCCCGTGCACTCGCTTGCGGGCATCGTGGCGGTCTCGCTCGGGGTGGCCTTGCTCTGCGGGGTGTTCAACGGGCTGTTGGTGGCCGTATTCCGAATTCAACCGATCGTGGCGACGCTGCTGCTGATGGTCGCCGGCCGAGGGATCGCGCAGCTTCTCACCAACGGACAGATCGTGACGTTCCAGTCTCCCGCCTTTGGCGCGATCGGTTCCGGGGCCACGCTGGGGGTTCCCAACCCTGTTTGGATCGCGGCGTGCGTGTTCGGCGTCGGCGGGTTGCTGGTGCGCGGGACGGCCTACGGGATGTTCGTCGAAGCCGTGGGGAGCAACCCGGTGGCCAGCCGGCTCTCGGGCATCGATGCGCGGGGCGTGAAGATGGCGGCCTACGCGGTGTGCGCCGTGTGCGCAGGCATCGCGGGCTTGATCGCTGCGGCCGACATCCGCGCCGCGGACGCCAACAACGCGGGCTTGTATCTCGAGCTCGACGCGATCCTCGCGGTCAGCGTCGGCGGCACCTCGCTCGCGGGAGGGCGTTTCTCGCTCGTCGGCACGATTCTCGGCGCGCTGCTGATGCAGGCGCTTGCGACGACAATCTTCACGCGCGGCGTGTCCGCCGAGGGCACCCTCGTGTTGAAGGCGCTGGTCGTCGTCGCCGTGTGCGTCCTCCAGTCGGGCCCGCTCAAGCGCCCTCGGCGCGCGGAGGCGCGGCGCGCATGAAGGAGTGGCTCCCCACCGCGGTCACCGCCGCGGTATGGCTCGTGCTCTTCCTCACCGGAGCGCTGCTGTTCGACGGGTTCCTCTCCGCGCGCGTGTTCTTCAACCTTCTATCCGACAACGCCTTTCTTGGCGTGATTGCCGTCGGGCTCACGTTCGTGATCCTGTCGGGCGGCATCGACCTCTCGGTGGGGTCGATGGTGGGGTGCACGGGCATCCTCACGGCGACGCTGATCGAGTGGCGCGGATGGCCGCCCTTCGCGGCGATCGGCGCCGCGTTGGGGTTTGGCGCGCTGATCGGACTGGGCCACGGCGTGCTGATCCACCGCTACAAGCTCCAGCCGTTTCTGGCCACTTTGGCGGGTCTGTTCTTCTGTCGCGGCGTCGGCCTTTGGATCAGCAAGGAGTCGGTCACGATCAAGCACCCGCTCTTTACGGACATGGCGTCGTTCTCGGTCCGGCTGCCCGGGAAGGCATCGCTCAGCCTGGGTTCGATCGTGCTCCTGGTGGTGCTCCTCCTCGGCGTCGCGGCGGCCCGGCGGACCCTTTTCGGGCGCACGGCCTACGCGATCGGGGGCGGGGAGGGTTCCGCGCTTCTCATGGGCCTCCCAGTGGGACGGGTCAAGGTGGGAATCTACGTGCTGAGCGGAGTGCTGGCCGCGCTCGGCGGCGTGTTGTTCGCGCTCTACACCTCGTCGGGGAACGCCATCGCCGGCACCTCGATGGAGTTGGACGCGATCGCGGCGGTCGTGATCGGCGGAACGTTGCTCTCAGGGGGCTACGGATCGGTGTTCGGCTCGTTCATGGGCGTGCTGATCCTCGGCACGATCCAGACCCTGATCAGCTTCCAGGGCACCCTCAGCTCCTGGTGGACGAAGATCTTCATCGGCGCCCTGCTGCTGGCGTTCATCGCCATGCAGCGGGGGATCGAGGGCGGTCTGAAGGTGCGCGCCAAGCCGTAGTTTCGCCATCGGGTGCCACGCCCGCGCGAACGTCTTACGCCCGTCGTCGACGCCGGAGGAGCGCCAAGGCTCCGGAGGCGAGGACGGCCATCGTCGCGGGCTCGGGCACCGCTTCCAGCCGAGTCAGGGCCACGTCGCCCGCCGGGGCCGTATCGAACTGGATGTAGATCTGATCCACATCGGCCAGGCTGGCCGCGTTGATGAGGATCGAGCTGAACAAGATGTCCTCCGTGAACGCCGTGGTGGGACGACCGCCCGCCACGACCTGGGTGAAGGCCAGTGGCGTGTTGCCGCCGGTCCCTGTGGAGGAGGTGAGGAAGATGTTGACCGTGACGTCCTGATCGTTGCTGTCGAAGGCGAACCGGAAGCGGTCGTTGCCTCCGGCCGTCAGGTCGGCATTGAGGTCCGCCAAGGCGCCGGCCACGGTGAACCCGTAACTCAGCTCGACCCGAGCATCCACGCGCGGGCCGCTTGCGATGAAGCCGAATCCGGATCCGAGGTCCACCTGCGTGACGAGCCCGTGCGGGTTGACGTCGTTGATGCCGTAGAGCTGCCGGGTCCCGCCGAGCGTGTTGGCTCCCGTCGCCACGCGGTTGTTGAGCAATACGCCCTGCCCCGTGATCGTCAGGGATTGCGCGGTGATGAAATTATCGATCAGGACCGCCGCTTGAGAGCTTGTGGCGATGGCACCGATCCCGGCAAACAAAAGAAGCTTCTTCATCCTAGACTCCAACCTCGTCGCGCAAGGGCGACCCAACCAAAGTATAGAGCGTGTTTCGGACGGCGGTATCCAGCAAAATTGCCGGTCTGGCTCGATTCGGAGCCGAATTCCCCTCCTTCCGGTGGATTTGCGGGCCCCGAAATCGGCCTTTGCGACGGGCCGTGGCCGCCAGCCGTCGAACAGGGGAGTGGTTGAAGAAGGCCGGATTCTGGTGACCGGGGCGACGGGCTACGTCGGGGGGCGCCTGGTGTCGCGGCTCGAAAGCCTTGGCGCGCCGATCCGTTGTCTGGCGCGCCGGCCGGAGAACCTCGTCGGCAAGGTGGCTCCAACGACCGAAGTCGTTGGCGGAGACGTGCTGGAGCCCGAGTCGTTGGCGGCGGCGCTCGATGGGATCGACACCGCCTACTACCTCATTCATTCGATGGGAACGGGCGAGGCCTTCGAGCAACGGGACCGGGCGGGAGCGACCCACTTCGCCGACGCCGCGCGGACGGCCGACGTGCGTCGGATCGTCTACCTCGGCGGGCTGGGCGAGGCCGGGGACGAGCTGTCTCCCCACCTGCGCAGCCGGCACGAGGTGGGCGAAATCCTCCGGGCTTCGGGCGTACCGGTCTTGGAGTTTCGCGCCTCGATCGTGCTGGGCTCGGGCAGCCTCTCGTTCGAGATGATCCGGGCGCTCGCCGAGCGCTTGCCGTTCATGATCACCCCTCGTTGGGTCGAGGTCCTCGCCCAGCCGATTGCGATCGACGACCTGCTCGGCTATCTGATCGCGGCACGGGGTCTCGACATCGCGGAGAGTCTCACCGTCGAGGTCGGCGGGGCCGATCAGGTGACCTACGGCGACCTCCTTCGGGAGTATTCGAGGCAACGGGGCCTGCGCCGGCTCATCGTTCCGGTGCCCTTCCTGACCCCGCGCCTTTCCAGCCTGTGGCTGGGCTTGGTCACGCCCGTGTACGCCCGCGTGGGACGCGCGCTGATCGACTCGATCCAGCATCCCACGGTCGTCTTGGACGACTCGGCGCGCAGGCTCTTCCCCGCCATCCATCCGCGCGACCACCGCGCTGCCATCGCCAGCGCCCTCCGCAACGAGGACCGCGAGTTTGCCGAGACGTCCTGGTCCGACGCGCTCTCGTCGTCGGCCTCGGAACCGCGCTCCTGGGGAGGCGAGCGTTTCGGCTCGCGCCTGGTGGACTCCCGCACGATCGAAGTGGAGGTGCCTCCCGAGGAGGCGTTCGCCCCGATTCGACGCATCGGGGGCGCGACGGGCTGGTACTTCGGGGATTGGCTGTGGCAGCTTCGCGGGGCGATCGACCTGCTTCTGGGCGGAGTGGGAATGCGTCGCGGCCGGCGCGATACCGAACGCGCGGCGCCCGGCGACGCGCTCGACTTTTGGCGCGTCGAGGCGTACGAGGCTCCCCGCCTCCTGCGACTGGCGGCGGAGATGAAGCTCCCCGGCCGCGCGTGGCTCGAGTTCGAGGTCACGCCGACCGAGCGGGGCAGCCGCATCCGTCAGACCGCGGAGTTCGACCCCTTGGGGTTGTCGGGCCTTCTCTACTGGTACGGAATCTTTCCCCTGCACCGGCTGGTGTTCAAGGGCATGCTCGACGGCATCGGACGCGCCGTGCGGGGAGCCCCGCGCGCCCTTCCCCGTGGTCGGCAGGTGGCGGCGTTGATCGCGTTCCTCGTCGCCGCGTTCGCCGTGGCGGGCCTGGGCGGGTGGGCCACCTCCTCGTCGGTCGGGACGTGGTTCGCGACGCTGGCCAAACCGAGTTGGAATCCGCCGTCCTGGGTGTTCGGGCCGGTGTGGAGCGTGCTTTACGCGGCGATGGCGGTGGCGGCGTGGTTGGTGTGGCGCACCCGTCCGCGGACCGACGCGCCCCTGGTCGCGTACTGGGTGCAGCTTGCGTTGAATCTGGGATGGTCGTGGCTGTTCTTCGGGTTGCGCGCACCCGGTTGGGCCCTTGTGGAGATCGTGCTCTTGTTGGGAAGCATCGCGGTCACGCGCTCGCTCTTTGCTCGCGTTTCAAGGGTGGCGGGATGGCTGTTCGTGCCGTATCTGGGGTGGGTGGCCTTCGCCACGGCGCTGAATGCGGCGATCTGGTGGTTGAACTGAGGGCCCGCTCCACGGTTGCGAAACGGACCCTAGTTGCCGGTCACCCGCTCGATTTCCTCGAGCTCGCGCAGGTAGCGCAGGACACGGTGCAGCGACGCCATGCTCGGCCCGAACATGCCCATCAGCCCGTCGAGGGCCTCGAGCACATCGTCCGGGACGTCGTGCACGTGCGAGAGGTAGACCCCGGTTTGGAGCGCGCTCTTCTGGAGCGAGTCCGAGTCCGTGGCCTGCTCCCACAGCAAGAGAATCTCGGAGACTGACCGGCCCGACTGCATCCTGCGAGTCATTTCAGCCTCCTTGTCCGCGCCGTGTCTCCGGCGCAGGAACCGTTGGACGCTCGGGGCGTGCCGGCGGTTCCACGGATTTCACGTCCAGGGGGGTATGTGGCACGCAAAGAACGCAACGGGCGCTAGGGGTTTCACGCTGAGGCGCTGAGGCGCGGAGGGGAGTTGCACGCAAGGAACGCAAAGATCGCTAGGAGGGTTCACGCAGAGGCGCGGAGGGGGGCTGGGCTGGTAGTTTGGAGCCCTACCCGGTTGCGTCAGATACCGGGAAGCAACTCACGCCACCCAAGTCATCCCGAGCAACGTCGAGGGAGCCGGATGTCGGGACCGAGCGCGACTGGGTTCCTCCTGCAACCGGAGAGCCCTGCACCACCAGC